>CBJMBI010000010.1:0-22883 GCA_966427955.1 uncultured Ktedonobacterales bacterium | reverse complement strand
CAGTCAGGAACTGGTTTACCTGCCTCTTCACTGCTCGATATGAATGCATTACCTTCATGGCTAGTTCAGAATGGGCAAGCTCAGACGGCGTCGCCTGCATATCCTCAACCTTCAAATTCCAATCAACCATGGTCTCCACAGCAACCAACTGCGCAAGGGGCTCCAGCAGATTTGCCATCGGGACCGGCTGGGCGCTTAGCTGCCTCTTCTATTATAGATATGAATGCATTGCCTGAATGGTTACGGTCATCGGGTGAGCAGCAATCAGTCCAGGAACAGTCATCACAACAGTATTCGGCCCCATATGCCGGGCCACCACGTGTAGAGAACGTGCGCGTGCCCAGTCGTCCTCGTGGTGAGATAAGCTCGTCTGAGACAAGTGAGATGGCTGCAAGTGTTTTTGCTTCCATGTTAGGTGTTGCTTCAACTGCACCAAATTTCTCTCCACCATCTGGCATTGCCTATCAACAATCTGTTCAGCCAACTCATGTTGAGCAGATGACCCTGTCAGGTGTATCTGGTCTAGCAGCTATGCCCGGTCAGGGGGGAAGCTCTATGGCTAGTGTTGGCAGCAATCAAGGCGGAACCAACATGGGAGGCATGCCAGGAGGAGCGGGTGGTCAAAGCATGGGAGGTATGCCGGTAGGATCAGGTGTTTACAGTATGCCGGTAGGACAGGGTGGTCAAAGCATGTCAGGAATTCCGGGAGGATCAGGTGTTTACAGTATGCCAGGAGGGCAGGGTGGTCAAAGCATGGGAGGTATGCCGGTAGGACAGGGTGGTCAAAGCATGTCAGGAATTCCGGGAGGATCAGGTGTTTACAGTATGCCAGGAGGGCAGGGTGGTCAAAGCATGGGAGGTATGCCGGTAGGACAGGGTGGCCAAAGCATAGGAGACAATACTTATAGAAATCCCACTGGTGCACTCACTGGACCAAACGCGTCGGGAATGGCTCGTGAAGAGAAAAATATGAAGAAACGTGGAATCTTCGGAGCTTTACTTGACTGGCTTTCCCGTTAGTCGCAGAGATAGAGGATACCAGAAATGCAGACACAACCCTATCCAGAGGGGGGACAGGGTCCAAAGCAGGAAAAAAGTGTAGCCGTCCCCTGCTCTCTCTTGGCTGTCGATTGTGGAGCTGTCTTTACAAAAGCTTCTCTGTTTGGCTTGGTAGAAGGCCAGTATCGTCTGATGGCACGCGGACAAGCTCCAACTACGGTGCAGCCACCGCACCAGGATATTACAGAAGGAGTTATCCTGGCTATTCAGGCCATCGAGTTTATCACAGGGCGGCATTTTATTGATGAGAATAAGCAGGTTATCTCGCCTGAGCAAATAAATGGAGATGGTGTTGATCTCTTCATCTCAACAATTAGTGCCGGCAATCCATTGCGCCTTATGGTAATGGGTGGGGTCTCTCCCACATTGGAGAAGCTCGCTGCACAAGCTATCTCTGGTTTATATGTTCAAATGTCTGTGGCTCCTTCTCCTTCATATCTAGCTGCAACATTGTCCACAGCGGTCCCTGCTGGCCTCAGCCCTGTGGGTGGAACTGCTGGACCATGGACACCTCAACGTACTAGCCAAGAGTGGACACGTCAATTAGAGCATATTCGTGAAGTGCAGCCGCAAGCAGTTCTGATTGTTGGTCTGGCTGATGGTCCTGGAGGTCCTGCTGTTTTGCAAGAGGCTTGCCAATTGTTGGTAAACTCTTCTCAAGAGCGTGCTGCTCAAGGTACTGTACCAGTACCCTATACAGTTATTTATGCAGGTGCCCCTCAGTATGTAGAGGCTGTGCGACGTATGCTCCAGGGGGTTGCCGATGTGATCCCTGTTGAGCCACTAGTTTCACAGGCACAGTTGGGGCGGATTAGTATGTCTTTGGCTGCACTACACGAGCGTGAAGTTCTCCAGAAGCTGCCAGGGTACCAACGTTTGCACAGCTGGTCCAAGGCTGCTCCAGTGGCCTCTGCTACATCACTGAGTAGTCTGGTGCGTTTCCTCGCACAGCATTACTCCATGAACGTAGCTGCTGTAGATATTGGAGGGGCAACGACAACAGTGGTGCTAGCTGGTGAGCAGGGTCAGTTTATCCCAAACGTGAATTGTGGGGTAGGTATAGGTTCTAGTATTGGAAGTCTCTACCAGCAGGTGGAACCGCAACGTGTTACACGTTGGCTATCATTTAGTGCTTCTGACGAGCAGATACGGCAGTTTGTACTCAATCGTATGGCCCATCCCCATGAACTACCTACCAATGCCTGGGAGGTTCAGGTTACCCAGGCATTGGCGCGTGAGGCTATTGCTTTGGCCTTTGAGACTATCAGAAGCAATAGTGGGGAGTGGCCGAACATTGACCTAGTCCTTGCTACTGGTGGAGTTTTAGCACATGCTCCTAAATATGGGCAGATTGCCTCTATGTTACTTGACGCGCTTCAACCGCGTGGCATCGTTTCGCTTCTACTGGATCGTACTGTGCTTGTAACACAGTTGGGAGCTATGGCGACGGTTGCGCCAATTGCCGCAGTACAAGTTAATGAAAACGATGCAGTCTCATGTCGTCTAGGTACCTGTGTGATTCCTTTCGGTAACCTCCAGCCAGGGCAACTTGCCGTAACGGTGAACCTTGAGTATAGTAATGGCAAACAAGTAACTGTTGATGTGCTAGCAGGCACAATTGAAGTTATTCCATTAGGTGTGAATGAACAGGCTCTGCTCACATTGTTCCCTGCCCCAACGGTTGATGTCGGACTAGGACCAGGGGAGCGTGCGCGTGCTGCCGAAGAGATTGATGGAGGTTTGGTAGGACTCATCATTGATGCTCGTGGTCGACCTTTGAGTTTGCCATCCGACGAAACAGAACGTCAGGCACGTCTCATGCAATGGGCTCAAGCTCTTGGTGGATGAGTTTTTGCCTTATTTATCCACAAAAAAGAAAAGTTATCCACATATCTAGCTAAATTATGTGGATAACTTTTCTTAGCTAAAGTGACAAAACAAGTGATTTCCCTTGCATTTCTTTGGGTTGTGGGATACCCATGATTTGTAAGACAGTTGGGGAAACGTCTGCCAGGATGCCATCTTGGCGGAGGCGTGCCTGTGCAAATGCAGGTGCCACCAGATAGAGCGGAACGGGATGAGTTGTGTGAGAGGTCAGCGGCTTGCCTGTGTTGTACTCAACTAATTGTTCAGCATTGCCATGGTCGGCTGTAATCAGAACATTGCCGCCTACGGCGAGCGTAGCTTCCACAATGCGTCCAACGCTGGTATCAACTGTCTCAACAGCCTTAATGGTAGCTTCAAGAACGCCTGTATGTCCTACCATATCAGCATTAGCATAGTTCATAATGATGAGATCATATTGCCCACTGCGGATACGCTCGATGGCAGTATCGGTGATACCTGCTGCACTCATCTCTGGTTGCAGATCATATGTCGGAACCTTTGGTGATGGCACGAGAATACGATCTTCGCCAGGGAAGGGAACTTCACGACGACCATTGATAAAGAAGGTCACGTGAGCATACTTCTCCGTTTCTGCAGTGTGAAATTGTGCCATGCTGCAATTGGAGATTACACGAGCTAATGGCATTTCTACCTCATCAGCTCGATAGGCTACCTCTGCATCCAGGCCTTCCTCGTACTGTGTCATCATGACAAAGGCCAGATTCTTAAGACGTGGACCCCGATTAAATTTCCCCTCAGCCTGTGGAGGCAGCTCCGGCATGACAAAGGCTTTTGTAAGCTGCCGTGCACGGTCCGGACGGAAATTATAATGAATGATGGCATCTCCCTCTTTGACTGTAGCAATGGGATGCCCATCTTCAATGATGACTGTGGGTACAATAAATTCATCGGTGACATGTTTATCATAAGACTGCTGAATGGCCGCTAGTGCAGAACTAGCCTGCAAACCTTCTCCACGCGTCATCGCAAAATAGGTTGCTCCGGTCCGATCCCAGCGATTGTCACGATCCATAGCATAGTAGCGTCCACTAACGGTTGCCACTTTTGCTGGATGGCTGCCGCCAATCTCTTTTGCGCGGGCCTCGAGACGTCGCATAAACTCGACTCCTCCAGTAGGAGAAGCATCACGACCATCAGTAAACGAATGGATATAAACATGCTCAAGGTCGTGTATCTGAGCTAAACGTAGCAAGGCTTCTAAATGTGACTCATGGGCATGGACTCCACCATTGCCGAGCAAGCCACAAATATGCAACTGGGACTGATTTTTCTTGACATGTGCAATGGCCTTGAGCAATGCCGGATTCTGGAAGAAAGAGCCATCCTGAATTGACTCACTAATACGTGTATAGTCCTGCAAGACTCGCTTGCCTGCACCAATATTCTGATGTCCAACCTCAGAGTTTCCCATCTGGCCCTCGGGTAAGCCAACTGCCAGACCAGACGTTCGAACTGTGGTATGGGGCCATTCGCGTGCGATATTATCAATGTTAGGGGTTCGTGCAAGTGCAACGGCATTGCCTTCCTTGCGTGGGTTGACTCCCCAACCATCCATAATAATCAAAACAAAAGGGCGATATCGCCCAGAAGACGTAGTATTCATCTTAGTGTTCGTAAGCTCCATGCAAAATATTTCCAGGGTATACTGTCCCGTTTCTTATTGTAGCATGCAGGAGATCTGAAGGGTAGCGGGGATGGAATGCTCAGTCAAGCAGTGAGCTTAGACTTTATAAAGTTGGTGGGATATACTGAGAGAGCACTAAAAACTGGAGAGGGTTATTAATGAGTGTATCTAAGATGTGCAGATTATCGGCTGCCTATCCACAGAGGTTCGTCAGCTCTTCAAGGAGATATTGATGCAAAAAAGCATACATCGTTTTGTCTCTGTACCCATGCTCTTTGCATTCTTGGCAGCAGGAGCCATATTTTTTACGACACCAATTATTGCAGCACCTACTGAAAGTCGATGTAATTTGACTGTAAATGATGGCGCTAAAGTACTTACTACGAATCAGCTATCGGCTGTCACGTCTGCTGCAAAAAAGTTAGAGGCATCCGCTCTTGGCTCTCAGGTCAGAGTAGTAACCGTTTCTAAAGACTCAAACAATTTAGGACAACTGGCTTATCAACAGTGTGGGGCTTTGTGGTTTAACAATCCGTCAACCTTGAAACCAAATATCATTTTGCTGATGGTAAAGCCTTTCACTCCAGGGATGCAGAACGGAAAGTCGTTTGTAGCTGTGGGCAGTAGGTATCCAGAAATTGCCTCTCAAACTCAAAGTATTATAGCAGCAATGAAACCACAGTTTCAGAGCAAAGATTATGCTGGTGGCCTGATTACCGGATTGCAAGATATGCAACAGCTTGCTCAATCAAATGGTCAGGGCTCTCAAGGTGAAACACAGAATAAGCCTGCTAATCTCATGCCCCTGTGGATCATCCTAGGTACGATTATTATTCTTGGTGCGTTTGGAATACTCACATCCTTCATTATTCAGACTCGAAGAGCAAAAAAAGAAGAGAAGGAGGCTAAACGCGTTGCACAACAAGATGCAAAGCTTATCCGGACTCAGGCAGTCAACGCTGTCAGAGAACTGACGGATAAGATAAAGGAACCCAGTTTGCAAGCTCGTATTGAATTGGCATGTCAAGCAAGTCCTGTCAATGCACAGGTACTTCGACAGACGTATCAATCATTGGACACAAACGTTTCGAATTTATCAATAGATCTGAGGAATATCACGTCAAGTGCAAGTGATCCGGATAGTGATAGGACTGTACAGGAATATCAAAGAATCTGTTCTTACTTTGCACCTATTGTACGTGAAGCTGATGATTTACAAAAAAGGCTTATGCATTTTGAACATCAACTTGATGAAGTTGAGAGAAATCCTCAAGCACAACTTGGAACTTCTTCAAGGCGATATATCTAGAAAGGTTGGACACTCTTATGGCCCAGACAATTTGGCAAAAGCTTTCCCTTGTTGTTCGCGGGAATATTCACGAGGCCTTAAACAAGGTCGTAGATCTGAACTCGCCTTCTGCAGTAGCACAAAATATCCGAGATTTGGAGGCATATATTGAGCGCATAGAAGAAGCTCTCACCAAGACAGAGGGTGACAGGAATGACCTTCGGAGGCAACTTAATTTGCTCCAAACTCAGATGGAAAAAAATACTGGATATGCCCGAGCAATTTTGGAGGATAATGATCCTTCAAACGATCATTTAGCAAAACAACTAGTTCAAAGGAATGTTCAGCTCAAGCCTCGGGCTGCAGCCCTGGAGAAGCAAATAGCAGAAATGACAGAAGTGACTACTGCATTAGCTGATACTATTAGCAAACTTAATAGTAAGCATGAAATGTTAGTAACCAGACTTAATGAACTCCAAACTACAAACTATGCAACTAGTGCTAAAATGGGAGCCGCAAATGCTCTCCGCGATGCACAAAGGTTCCTTGGAGAAGACAGTATTGATAATATTGAGGGACGCGCTCAAAGGCAAGCAGCACAGGCGGATGCAGCTTTGAAGTATCAATTGCAGAAAAATGCAAGCCTTCAAGACCAAGCAGCTGATGCAATCATGGTCTCAGAGGTGGAAAATGAGTTTGCACGTCTTCAAGCAGAAGCCCGACAAAATAAGCTCTTACGTGAGGGACACAGCTACTGAAAGTAACGTGTATGTCAGTTGGTTCGTAGACCATAGTGGAGTTACTTTCGAGAAGTAGGCTCAAGAAAGAGAAGAATATGATGAGTAAGTCAGATTCTTATTCTCTGCTCAGACGAATGAGCAGGGTGATACTAGTGAGCGTCGCTGTATGTAGTTTGTGGCTGTTCACAACTATGAGTGTATGGGCGAGTGTAAACAAGATAGCTGATGCCGCGGGTATACTGGACCAGAATCAAGTGAGAAGCGCAGGGGCATCGCTGCGATATCCTCTTGATATCTATACAATGCGCAACTTTTCGGGTACAAGCAATCAATTTGAGCAACGTGCTCGTAGTCATTTGACTAATGCGAATATGATCGTGATGGCGATTAGTACAAGTCCTAGCTATGTGACAGTCGTTGCTGGTAGTGCAGTTCCGCTCTCGAATGCAGAAGCTAACAGTGTAATAAGCTCTTTTAGAAATGGTTATCAGAGCAGTGGCCATGACTTCACATCTGCTACGATCAGTGCCTTGCAGACACTAGAGAATGTTGTACCAGCTGGTCCTGTAGGAGGAGGCCGTTCTAGGGGTACAAATCCTGCCCCTGCCCCTGCGTCGGGAAGTAGGCTAAATGGGCTATGGTGCTTGGTTGGTTTAGTTGTTCTTGGACTGCTTGCCTTCTTCGTAATCAAGGGTCGTCGCTCAAGGGGTTTACCTTTTAACCAGCCTCAGTATGATCAGCCATATCAGGGGAATTATCCACCTAACTATGGTCCAGGTTATCCTCCACAGCAAGGTGGCATCAATCCCTTGGCTGCAGGCGGCCTAGGTGCTGCTGCGGGTGGCTTGCTTGGCTACGAACTAGGGAAGCAGCAGGGAGAGCGCGAAGCAAGAGAAGAGCAGGGTTATGGAGGCAATCAGGGATTTTATGGCGGTAATGGTGGCGAGTATGGTGGTGGCAGCGTAGGGGACTTTGGAGGAGACTTCGGCGGCGGAAGTAGTGGAGACTTTGGTGGCGGAAGTAGTGGAGACTTCGGTGGTGGCGGAGATTTCGGAAGTAGCGGAGATTTCGGCGATAGTGGGGATTCCGGTGGTGGAAGTTCTGGGGATTTCTAATAAGCTGAATATCCAAAACAGTAAGGAGAGTACTCTACATCCAGAGTACTCTCCCTTATTCTGTTAACTTGCTATTATGTTCCGGGTGTAGTGATGCGGCGGCGATCACTGCGGCGTGCAAGTTCAGCAATTCGCAAGCGATTAATCGCACGTTGGAGCTGTGCTTGCAGCTGAGCGCGTTCGACATTTGATTGTGTCTGTGCCAAGCGCTCTTGAGCACGGCGACGGGCCTCTTCGGCTCGGGCCTGATCAATGTCTTCTGCATGTTCGGCTGCATCAGCCAGTACTGTGACGTTATTGTTTGAGACTTCAAGGAAGCCGCCAGATACAAAAATCGTCTCCTCAGCTCCAGCGAGTTTGATAGAGAGAGCACCGGGAGAGAGTGTAGTCAGAAGGGCCGCATGGCGAGGCAAAATGCCTAGTTGTCCTTCCAAACCTGGTGCCCGTACAGCATCGGCCTCACCACTATAGAGCTTACGCTCTGCTGTGACAACCTCAACATGCATCGTATTGCCTGTTGCCATTGCTTAGCCCTTCTTCTGATCTGCATTATAGGCAGCCACGACTTCTTCGATGGGACCTTTCAGCAGGAAGTAGTTCTCAGGAATAAGGTCGTGTTTGCCTTCGACAATTTCTTTGAAGCTTCTAATGGTCTCTGAGAGAGGCACATATGCACCGGGGGTGCCGGTGAACACTTCTGCAACTGTGAATGGCTGTGAGCAGAAACGTTCCAGTCTGCGGGCGCGTGCCACGGTGAGCTTGTCCTCATCGGACAGTTCGTCAATACCCAAGATGGCAATGATATCTTGCAGTTCTTTGTAGCGCTGCAAAATACGCTGTACTGCGCGTGCCACAGTATAGTGCTCCTGACCGACAACCTGCGGATCAAGAATACGGCTAGTAGAGGCCAGGGGATCAACAGCTGGATAGATACCTTTAGCAGCAATTGCACGCTCCAACACAATCGTGGAGTCGAGGTGAGCAAAGGTTGTCGCTGGCGCTGGATCGGTGTAGTCGTCGGCTGGCACATAGACGGCCTGCATAGATGTGATTGAACCCTGCTTGGTCGAGGTGATACGCTCCTGTAACTCGCCCATTTCTTCAGCCAGATTTGGCTGATATCCCACCGCTGACGGCATACGTCCTAAGAGTGCGGAGACTTCAGCACCGGCCTGGGTGAAACGGAAGATATTGTCAATGAAGAGTAGCACATCCTTGCCTTCATCACGGAAATATTCAGCGATAGCCAGACCGCTCAGAGCCACACGTAGGCGAGAACCGGGGGGTTCGTTCATCTGACCAAAGACCATTGCCAGTTTATCGAGCACGTTGGCTTCCTGCATTTCGTGGTACAGGTCATTTCCTTCGCGGGTGCGTTCGCCCACGCCAGCAAAGACGCTATAACCGCCATGGCCTTTAGCAATATTATTGATCAGCTCCTGAATGATAACCGTCTTGCCGACACCTGCACCACCAAAAGCTCCAATCTTACCACCTTTCATAAAGGGGCAGATCAGGTCAATAACTTTAATTCCTGTTTCAAAGACCTCAATCTTTGAAGACTGGTCTTCTAGTGTAGGTGCATGTCGGTGAATGGGATAGCGAGGCGCATCCTGCACATCAGGCTTATTATCAATGGCCTGCCCCAACACATTAAAGATTCGACCGAGCGTTTTTGGACCGACGGGTACGCTGATTGGTGCTCCGGTATCATAGGCATCGACACCACGTTGCAGACCATCTGTCGGTCCCATAGCCACGCAGCGCACCCAGTTATTGCCCAAGTGTTGCTCAACTTCAAGAGAGAGTTCTCGTTCAGCGCCAGTGATACGCACCTTTACTTCATTATAAATTTCTGGTAGCTGGTCTGGGGGAAACTCAATGTCTACCACGGCGCCCAGAACCTGCACAACTTTTCCTTTTGTAACTGTTTTTGTTGCCATAGATGTTTTTTCCAACTGACGTGATCAAGCACGTCAGTTGTGTGTACCTCCACACAAAATTTGCTATTGTTGATCAACGAGGGGTCAGGTGTTGTCCAACCTCAATGGGTCGGGAAACATTGGAACAGTAAGGTGTAGACCTCTTGCTCATCAGAGACACGAGCCAATTGACGATTAAATTTTCTCAACAGTTGTGGATCCTGAATAGGCGCAATAGTCTGTTGCACTTGGGTCACCACCTGAGAAGAAAAGTTGGCACTGACGGCGTCTAAGATCGCTTCCCGGAGACCCTTAATCTCACCTTTAGCCTCGCTCTCGGCCACCATAGCTCTGATAGTAGGATCCTCCATAACTGGGGGATTCATCTCATCCTGATGAGGAAAACATTTAGCCAACAAGGCTAAAACTTCTTTCTCGTCTGATGTCTGAACTACTTGACAAAGAAAATTCTGCAACTGCTCGGTATCCTGGCTAGATGTGATGGTTTGTCGGATCTGGGAGACAACCGGATCAGAGAAACGATTGCTCACGACGGCTACAATCCCTTCCCGGAGGCCTTCGATCTTGCCTTCGATCTTGCCTTTGGTCTCAGCCTTGGCTTTGGCCTTAGCTACTTCGTCAGCTACGATGGCCATAACAGTAGGATTCTCCCTGATGAGAGGATCAATTTGGTACTGCACTTTTAACACCTCCTCAATTATCTGTTTCTCTTCTTCCAATATGGTTGTTGTTCTCCCCAAGATGGTCTGAAACCAGATAAGATGTTCACTGAGATCTTGCTTATTATGATACTCATGCATTTCTTGGAGAGCTTGCTTGAGCAATTGTACTCCTGGCTTCTTGGTCGCTGGTAGCAGTGTGTAGAGAGGCACTTGATGCTCCCGGACAATCTGCTCGCCATCAAGATCACGTAAGCGAATGACTTTGGGATGGATGGTTGCGAGAACCTCTCCGTCACAAGTGTCCTGGTAAGATAGATCCTCTGGACCGTCCTCAAAGACGTAGATTACGACAATGACAACGGGCTTGTTATACTTGAGATGCAGTGATCCATGATAGGCCATCAGCCGACGCTGTAAGTCCTTATCATCCTTGGTTTGCAGCTCAACAACGAGAATGATGCGATTCAAATTGTAGAAAGCTCTATAGAGCAGATCGGCCTTCAAAGTCGAGCGGTTGATCTCAACATTGAGTTCGGCTCCCGCCTTTTTCTCTTTCTCCGCTTTTTCCTCTGCTTCTTCATCCTCGTCCTCTACTAGTGGAGTTGCCTCCAAGCGGACCATAGGTAGAAGATAGGGAATGATCAAGGTGGCATGTTTCTCAAATAATCCTTTTAAGGCTCCATCATACGGTTGTTGGCGTGGATCGTTTTTCAATGGTTCAAAATTCCCCTTGCTCTCTTAGATTATCATCAATTCTAATGCATACACTTTACAATTACAATAGTAATGCAAAATTGTTAACATTTCTATCAATGATAATCCGACCTTTTTGCCAACAACCATCTGGAACCTTGGTATACGCTCTAGAGAGCCTCAGCTCCCGCCACAACCTCAAGGATTTGAGTAGTAATCGCAGCCTGACGTGCCTTGTTATATGTCAAAGTCAGATCCTGGACAAGCTCATTGGCGTTATCAGTCGCGTTCTTCATTGCGACCATCTTAGCCGATTGTTCACTTGCCACGGCTTCAAGGAGTGCTTGGAACACTTGCACGTCGACGTAGCGCGGCAAAAGAGCTTGGAAGATCTCTCTAGGACTCGGCTCGTAGATATAATCGGTGCTTGATACATCTTGTTCAGTAGGTGGCTGTACAGGAAGCAACTGTACAGCAGTTGGTTGCTGTGTCACCGTACTAATAAACTTCGCATAGATCAGGTAGACAAGATCAATCTCACCTTTCAAGAAGGCATCCACAGCAACCTGGGCAATCGCAGAGGCATCATTCATTGATGGCCGATCACCATAGTTGGTGAACTCAGCGATCAGGTTTTGCTGTGTGCGTGTGATAAAGTCACGACCTTTGCGACCAACTGCAATGTAGGAGATACTAGGACTATGTCCTCGTTCTATAAGTTTCTCCTGTTGTTGCTGTACCGTAAGGGCTGCGTAGCGGTTAATATTCGATGGGAGTGCACCGCAGAGGCCCCGGTCGGGCGTAACCAGGATGATACCAATGTTGCGCACCGGGCGCTGCTTCAACAATGCCAAATCGTTCTCAAGATCGTCACTGCTGGCATTTGCAAGGCGCGAGACAAGATTACGCAGTTGCTCAGAGTAGGGACGAGCCTGTTCTACGCGATCTTGTACGCGACGCATCTTACTACTGGCTACCATCTGCATGGCCTGGGTGATCTTGGCCATGTTTTTGGTAGCTTTGATGCGTTGTCTAATTTCTCGGAGTGACGGCATGTTCTCTGCCTCCTAATGCTTTCCACTACTTGGGGCAGCAGTCTTCTTGAACTCCTCAATTGCAGCACTCAGCCGCTCCAGTAGGGGTTTGCTCATCTTCTCGCGACCTTTGACGGATTTCTCAACGATTTCCGAGACGATTGCTTGGTGGTTTGTGTCCATATAGCGATAGAATGCCGCTTCCCATGTCGATACTTGATCCAGTGGGAGGTCATCCAAATACCCATTAGTGGCAGCATAAATGATCATGACCTGCTTTTCAACAGGGAGTGGCTGATATTGTGGCTGCTTGAGTACTTCCAAGATATGACGACCTCGGTCGATGCGTTCTTTGGTGGCTTTATCCAGGTCTGAAGCAAATTGAGCGAAAGCCTCAAGATCACGGAATTGTGCTAGATCAAGACGTAGTGAGCTAGCAACCTGTTTCATGGCTGCCGTCTGGGCGCTACTTCCTACACGCGAAACCGAGATACCTGTGTTCACTGCCGGGCGCTGACCAGCGTTGAAGAGGTCAGATTCCAAGAAGATCTGTCCATCTGTGATAGAAATCAGGTTTGTCGGAATATATGCAGAAACGTCGTTTGCCTTTGTCTCAATAATTGGCAGCGCTGTCAGGGAGCCACCACCATAGTCCTTGTTGAGGCGAGCTGCACGCTCTAGGAGGCGAGAGTGTAAGTAGAACACGTCGCCAGGATATGCCTCACGTCCAGGAGGGCGTCGAATGATCAAGGAAATGTTACGATATGCTTCAGCATGCTTGGTCAGGTCGTCATAGACAATCAAGGCATCGCGCCCCGTTTCCATGAACTCTTCGCCGATGGCACAACCTGCATATGGGGCCAGATACTTTAGTGGTGCAGGATCAGAGGCACCTGCAACGATCACGATGGTATACTCCATAGCGCCATGCTCTTCAAGCACAGCCAGTGTGCGTGCAACAGTTGAGTTCTTCTGACCAATGGCCACATAGATACAGATCAGATCTTTCCCCTTCTGATTGAGGATCGTATCAATAGCCACAGCCGTCTTACCAGTCTGGCGGTCACCAATAATCAATTCGCGCTGACCGCGACCAATTGGAATCATGCTGTCAATTGCTTTAATACCAGTCTGTACAGGCGTATTTACCGACTGGCGGGTAATGACGCCGGGGGCAACACGTTCGACCGGACGATGCTTATCTGTTACAATAGGTCCCCGCTCATCAAGTGGTTGACCAATGGGATTAATGACACGCCCAAGCAGTGCATCCCCAACGGGTACCTCGATAATGCGTCCAGTAGTACGTACTTCATCATCTTCGCGAATCTGTGTATAATCACCCAGGACTGGGCAACTGACCGTCTCCTCCTCAAGGTTGAAGGCCAGACCAAAGAGTCCTGTACGTGGAAATTCTACCAATTCAAGATATTTCACATCTTGCAGGCCATACACGCGAGCCACACCGTCCTGAATAGCAATGACGGTGCCGATGCTAGCAGTTGCGATAGTATTGGTACCGAAACCTGCGATGTTTTTCTCTATGATGGCAGTGATTTCATCAGCCCAAGATGCCATCGTTTTCCTCCTAGTGTTTGCTAGTGGCTTGTTTTGTGTTTCGATTATGCAGCCAAGCGGGCGCAAATTATTGGATAGTTTATTGATAGTAACTTAGAGCCTCTACCCATGGCGATAAATCATGATCAAATTGCTCTAAGCGCTTGTGTCTACAAGAGCTAATCCCTCATCAGGGAAAAAATCTGGCTTAGTTGTTGAAGCTCCTGTCAATAACTCTTGTTGGAGAGCTTGCAGGCGGTAGCGTATGCTACTATCAACAATCTGGTCTCCCACACGAGCAATAAGCCCTCCCAGAATACTTGGATCGATTCGAGAGTGCAGAAGAATATGCTTGCCAGTTAGGCGTTCGAGGGCCCCCTTGACAAGATCACTCTGGGCTTTATCCATTTCTGTTGCCGTTGTCACATAAGCTATGGCTTGATTATGGTAGTCCAGAATAAGCTTTTCTAGTTCGGTTGCAATCCTTGGCATGACATCAACCAGACCACGTTGGACGGTGAGCAGTGCCAGATTGAGCGATGTTGGTAACACTTTAGAGGTGAGAGCCTCGCGTAAAGCATTTTCCTTGCGTTGTGCTGGAACTTTAGGTTCCTGCAGCAAATAGGCCAGCTTGCGATTGGAAAATACCTGTGCAATTCCCTTCACATCATTAAGTGTACGATCAAGCGTATTCTGTTTCTGTGCGAGTTCAAAGATTGCTCCTGCATAGCGGCGTGCAATCGCTCCCTTAAGCATTAGTTGTTCCTCGCATAGTCACTAGCAGCGACGAATTCTTCGACAAATCGGTAATTATCCTTAGTATTCACCGATCGGCTGATGACTTTACTAGCCGCCTCAATAGAGAGATTAACGACTTCGCGGCTCAGTTCCTGGCGAGCCCGGTTGACCTCTTGTTGGATACGTGCGATCTGTTGCTGATTGATCTGCTCAGCGCGTGAACGTGCCTCTTCCTCAATCTGGTTTGCAACCTTTTCGGCATTCTTAGTCGCGCGGTCAATGATCTCCTGGGCTTGGCGGTTTGCAGTAGTAAGAATTTGTTCTGCACGAGCTGTGGCAGCCGCTAAATCTTGTTTGGCTTTCTCCGCATTCTCGATACCCTCGCGAATAACAGCCTGACGTTTATCCAACGTCTCGAGGATGCGTGGGAAGACAAATTTTCCCAGGAGCACAAGGACAATGAGAAAGCTAATCAACTGCGAGAAAAATGCCAAGCCATTGATGCCAAGCGTATCTAAAGCAGATCCCCCAGCGCCAGATTCTGCAAGTATAAATGACAAAGTCATGATGAACGCTCCTTTGGTCACAGATGCTACTGCCTATTTCTCCTTACATAACACGGAGACGTGGCTCGATCTGTACCTCTTTTCAAAAAGAGAAAAGAGGTACAATGGAAATAACGCGCTACGTCTCCGGGCTAAATCAGGAACGGTTCTTTTAATGCATTCGCTCCCCCATCCTTAAAGGTTGTATGGGAACCGAATGCATTACCTAGTGAACAAACTTGATCAGCAGAGCAACCACCAGAGCGTAAATAGCAATGGCTTCAGCAAACACGATAGCAAGAACCATATTGGTTTGGATCAGTGGTGCAGACTCTGGATTGCGCCCAATGGCGTTCATTGCCTGAGCGGCCAAGAGACCGATAGCGATAGCAGGTCCGATAGCACCCAGACCAATGGCAAGTGCAGCAGAAAGTGGTACGATATCCATGATTGAAAATCCTCCTTAAGGATGAATAAAGTATCAAAGTAGTACTGGAAAATTTATGCAATCGCAAGGACAATACCTGCGAGTAGCAATCCCGAAAAAAGCAGGCAGCTTTGACTAATGTGCTGCTATGGGTCCAGCTTGTAATGCATTCGCTTCCCCATCCTTAAAGGTTGTATGGGAACCGGATGCATGAGTGTCCAACTCATGAGAGCCTTTGCTATGTGCATGTGCTCCATCATCATGGCCATGGGAAGTTGTTCCAAGTTCCAGGAAGAGGAGTGTCAGGAATGCAAAGACGAAGGCCTGAATAGCGGCAACGAATAGCTCGAAAGGAATAAAGATCACGTTAGCCAGAGCTGGTAACAGGAAGGCAAAAACTGCCAGCAGGATACTCCCTGCAAAGATATTACCGAAGAGACGGAATGAGAATGAGACCAACCGACTCAACTCGCTAACAATTTCGAGAAGACCAACAAAAAATTCAACTAAGCCGAGTCCCCCACGACGTAACGCCTTGATATTAACATACTTATTCAAGTGCGTGCCTACTCCTAATGAGATGAAACCGAATAGTTGTGTAATGACCACCGACACAAGGGCCATTGCTAGATTCAGATTCAAATCAGTAGTCGCGGGACGAATCCAGGGGACAATATGATTTGAACTGGCCTGATTTACGAGAAAGAATCCCCACAATGGTTGGGGATCACCCGGTTTAAGATCAAGCCAGCCCACGGTATCCACACCAGGGATAACATCGATTAAATTAGCTACGAAGATGAAGAAAAAGAATGTGGCAACAATGGGGAAGAATTTACGCCCTTTCTCTTTGCCTGAAACACTCTCCACCAATCCTAGTAGCCCCTCGACCATCCACTCAATGAAATTTTGCCATCCTGAGGGGATTAAGTCGCGACGGCGAATACCGAAATAAAAAAACAGCAATACTGCAATAATAGATATCCAAGTGCAAAAAAGCGTATTAGTGATCCAACCACCAAATACCACTTCTGGTGCAATTGATATATTAGGAAGTTTCCACAGTTGCACTCGGCGTCCTCCTAAGTATGTTGCCGAGCTGTGCCTGTCTGTGAGGGATCGTACTCTGGTCCCCGTCTAGCTTCTAAAGACAGCTTTATACAAACGGTAAGCTCCAAATGCACCCACTATTAGGCCAAGCAGCAGCCCGAGAAGTATGAACAAAGGTTCAGTATGTAGAAGGCCATCAAGGTAATGTCCTCCAATGGCGCCAGCTGCGATGGGGATGGCTATGGTAAAGCCCATTCCGCTCAACGCCCCAAGCATTCCTAAGACTGTGGGAGAGGGAGGCTTCTCGTTCATCTGAGTCCCATCTGTTTCCTTATAATTATCCCTGTGGGATTATAGCATATCGTGAATTCTTATGGCAACACTTTGGTGGGTAACTTGGCGGTTTCTGCACAGGCTTGCAGGAATGCATTGACCAAGACATGTTTTTGATTACTCATTTCCATGTACTTTGGTGTGTTGCAGTGTCAATGCCCTTTGCCAAGCTACTTACGATAATGCTAACCCCATCTTTCATCCCTTGTCAGTATATCACGGCGTGCTTTGGACGTAGATCTCTGGTGAGCATATTAAGCTCTTCGATAAAGACCAATAATTTCAGCTTGATCCAGAACATGTCCTTGCATTTCTTTCTCAAGCTTATCTTTAGTTGTTTGTGTATCTGCCTTAAATTTTGTATTTAATGCGTAGAGTTTGAAAAAGTATCTATGAGTTCCTGATGGTGGACATGGGCCTCCATATCCTGGTTCTCCAAAACTTGTTGTTCCCAGCGTACTCCCTGTAGGTACTGAAATCGGTGCAATTTTTGTTGTCGTTGGTAGCATGTTGAAGATAATCCAATGTACCCATGTACCAGTGGGTGCATCTGGATCATCAACGATAAGAGCTAGGCTTTTTGCATCTTGGGGAATATTGGAAAAAAGAAGTGGGGGATTGATGTTCTGTCCGTCGCACGTGTAGGTTTTTGGAATCATCTGACAGTTTCCAAAGGCTGGGCTGGAAATGGTCATATTTGCAATTCCAAGAGTTGGTGTAGGAGTCCTTGTATTTCCAGAAGTTGATGTGGGACAATTGACATTTCCAGGAGTTGATGTGGGCAAACTTACAAGAGCAGCTGTAGCTTTCTCTATTGAGTAGCGTCCTGTCACTGTAACTATCCCAAGAACTGTTATTAGCATGACAAGTGTAAGGACTAAAATTCTTCTCATATTTGTCCTCCTTTTCTCGTATTAAATTACAAATGTTCTCTAGCTATAAGAAAATAGCAATGCTCTAATCCCCCACTATTTGCCATTGTATTTTTAGCATACACAATGAAGTGGACGTTGCCTATGGGAAAAGAGGGACAATTTGTGGCTGCTCTCTTGTTAGCCAGAGGTATCCATCCCTAGGTAGGACAAGAGTTTCTGATTTATGGTTAAGATTACTCCAAAATTTCCGCTTTTACCAAAAACAGGAGTATATCTATAGATAGCAAAGCAGTTTTCTTAGATCTACAAAATTAGTTGAGGAAAGAGGGAACAATTGGACACACAAAAATATGACCTATTACGCGACACGTGGATTTACCAGGAGATTCGGCAACAAGTTCAAGCAGAAGAACAGCAACATCGTCTTTTGGAGCAGCGCTTAACTCTGCTTGAGATTGTTCAGGCGCGTTTTCCGCGCATCAAATCACTGGTGAAACAGATTGCGGAACAACAGAATGAGCCGGCACAGCTACGTAACTTAATTATAAAGGTTAGCACTGCTCCGACAGAAAGGCGAGCTAGGCAGGAACTGCGAGACTTTGCGACTGAAATGCAGGTACATCTGTAGGCATGCTGATAGATATATTTTAGCAATCTTACAGATAGGAATGTTATGTTGCATTTGTAACTAGTGAAGTATTATGTTTAGTGGGCCTATATAGTTTCTATTGTTCATTGAAACGTAGATATGGGTGGGGTTATATTATATGGTACAGATGTCATGGCAAGACCATTCACCAGAGAAACTGCTGGTGGAGCGCTTTCATATTACAACTGGGTTTCATTCGGGACAGCGGGCTATCATCGAGCGACTTGTACAAGGCAAACGGATATTAGCTATACAGCAAACAGGTTGGGGGAAATCGCTCTGTTATCAGATGGCCAGCCTTTATTATCCTCATCTCACCATTGTCTTTTCTCCATTGAAGGCTCTCATGCGTGATCAATGTCGGCGGTGTAATGAAGTTTATGAGATTCCATCTGCAATCGTGAGTTCAGATTTCAGTGAGGCTGAGAATGAGGCAACACTAGCGCGAGCAGTGGAAGGAGAAATAAAAGTACTCTATATTGCTCCTGAACGTTTGAGCAACAGGATCTGGCAACAGTATGTTTTGCAGATGCGCATTAGCATGATCGTCATTGACGAGGCTCACTGTATCTCAATCTGGGGGCATGATTTTCGACCAGACTATCGTCGCATTATGCGCCTGTTGGATGCTCTCCCTGAAGACACAGCCGTGCTAGCTCTTACGGCTACAGCAAACAAGCGTGTTGAAGCAGACATCCTTCAGCAGATGGGAATTGGTGTGCAGGTGATGCGTGAATCTGCTGTTCGCTTTCTTGAGGAAGAGTATTTGCCACGCATAGAAAAACGTGGTTCAGCTAAGACTCCTGCTCATGAGGCAGGATGGGCTCTGTCCGGTCATGGAACTAGTAGGATTGGACGGCTTGTCCGTGCTTGCAAGTACGAGAATGCAGGCCCTTTTCCATTATCTCTCGTTGTGCGAGCTGTTGAAGTGCTATATACACGTTATCCTATTGCCGAGATCGACGGGATCATAAGCATTCCACCAACCATAAGTGGTACATTAGTAGAGGACTTTGCTCGGCAAGTTGCCGCAATGGTCAACATTGAGTATCTTCCAGTCCTGACAAAAATACGTGATACACTGGAACAAAAGTCCTTGAAAAATCGCTTGCAAAAAGAAGATAATGTGAAGGGAGCTTTCGTTGTACAATCGCCTGAGTTAGTTGCAGGGCGAACCCTCTTGCTGATCGACGATATTTACGATTCTGGCAAAATGCTGCAAGAGGCCGGAAGAACTTTAATGCGAGCGGGAGCATGCGCGGTCCATCCTCTAACTATCACACGTACTTTGCATTCTGATGATCAATAAGGATAAAAACATTGTAAAGGAGCAAAAATGGAAGAAAATCGACGAGAACAGACGTGTTGGTTAGCGCTAGTATTTGAAAGTGGGTTAACTAGACGCGTTATCAATGATATTCTAGTCATCTGGTGTAAACAACTCAACCGGACATTGCAAGACTTCTTCGCATCTGATAGCCAGGAATGGGAAACGACTTGTCAGCTCAATGCCAAGACAATTGAAAAGCTGAGACTGGCCAAAGAGAAACTTGCAGCACAGACCTTTCTCGCTGAACAATTAGAGCACGCTCATATTTCCCTTGTGACAGTGCTTGACCCTGAATATCCCCCACTGTTAAAGTCTGTGCTTGGTCGTAGCCAGATACCTCCTGTACTCTTCTTTATGGGGAATAGGGAGATACTCAAACGCCAAACAATTGCTATTATTGGATCACGTAATGCAGGTAATGCTAGTCTAGAATTTACTAGGAGCGTTGCTGGCTATCTGGCTCAGCATGGGATTAATATTATCAGTGGCCATGCCCGCGGAGTTGATCGCGCCGCATACGAGGGAGCAGTTAGTACAGATGGGTGTACAACAGTAGTCTTGCCTGAGGGCATCCGTAAGCTTAGTAAAGTACAGATGCGGGATCTGCAACCAAGGATTGAGGCAGGCAATGTTCTCTTATTGAGTCAATTTCATCCCGATGCCTCCTGGTTAGTCAGTCGAGCAATGGAACGCAATGGGGTAGTTACAGCTCTAGCTCAAGCGATTATTGTCGCTGAATCAGATACCAAAGGAGGGACGTGGGAAGGTGCAAATGGTGCCTTGAGGCAGGGGCGACATTTGTATGTACGGAAATCAGAACCGCTCGATGCACTCCCAGGAAATAAGTTGTTGCTTGAAAAAGGAGCACTTCCACTAAACTGGCCAGTTGAGGATATCGATGCTATGCTCTCTCCATTAGTGCAGGGAAGTGCAGTGAGACACGCAGAGCAGAACCAAGATTTAACGCCACCAAGTCAGTTCTCTCTCTTAGCCTTGCATACTAAGTAGCTAGGATCTGCGATTTTCGATATTTTCTGGTTTTTTAGGAAGGTGTCTTATGGTAGCTCAACCATCCCAGCCATGGTTCATGACCGTCGATCAGTGGCGCAAGTTGGAACAGCAGAGTCACGACATTAAGCATGAGTATATTAACGGACGAGTTTATGCTATGGCAGGGGGAAGCCTTGCTCATGGTCGCATTAGCAGTAATGTCGTGCGCACCCTTGAGGACGCACTGGATGATAGCTCATGTAATGTCTACAACTCAGATGTTGCGGCACGCATCTCACCAACGTGCTATCTATATCCCGATGTGACAGTCACATGTGACGAATGTGATCAAGCCACCCCTGACGAGACAGAGATACAGTCTCCCTGTGTCGTTGTTGAGGTGCTCTCAGAGAGCACAGAGGCGTATAATCGGGGTGAGAAGTTTGCATTATATCGCGCTTGTCCAACTATCCAAGAGTACGTACTCGTTAGTACAAAGTATCAAGCCGTTGAAGTCTTCCGCCGCACATTGAAGAGCTGGGAGTACCAAGCATACGGGCCAAGAGATGAAGTAGAGTTAACGAGCATAGGTGCCTGTTTTTCTGTAGCTGACCTATATATGCGTACTACAGTTAAAGAGACATTAGATGAAGAAATAGAGAGTAAACAAGTAGAGCGTTCTAAGATAGAATAAGTGTATAGAATATGCAACATACGAACAAAAAGACAGACTTGCTGGCATTCACTCTCCCTCAACTCCAGCAGTGGTTGGTAGAGCGAGGTGAGGCAGCATTTCGCGCCAAACAAATTTTTGGTTGGCTCTATCGGCAACTCGTGACCGATTTTGCTGCTATGACCAACTTATCGGCATCCTTGCGCGAACGTTTAGCGGAAGAAGCATGCATTGGACCAATGGTCGTGCGTAGCGAACTGCATTCCAAAGACGACCGCACACGCAAAATCTTACTAGAGCTGGCTGATGGCAAGCTTGTCGAGTCGGTACTGATGCTCTATCCTCCGCTCGGTGAGAATAGTTCACGCGCAACCGTCTGTGTCTCCAGTCAAGCCGGTTGTGCCTATGGCTGTACCTTTTGTGCAACCGGGCAAATGGGCTTTGATCGGCATTTGAGTGCAGGTGAGATCGTAGCACAGGTCCTCTATTTTGCCCGTGAACTGCGAAACGCTCCTTGGGCTGCTGCAGGATTACCAGGTAGTATAGCTATTGATCGCATCACCAATATCGTCTTAATGGGCATGGGGGAGCCTCTGCATAATTATAACAACGTTTTGCAGGCACTGCGTATCCTCAACAGTCCTGAAGGCTTTAATCTCGGAGCACGCCATATGACTGTGTCCACTGTTGGACTAGTGCCAGCGATCTATAAACTGAGCCAGGAAAAGTTGCAGATTAACCTGGCCATTTCGCTGCACGCGCCAACTGACGAGTTGCGCAGCCAGACTATGCCGATCAACCGCAAATATCCGCTGCAAGAATTGCTAAAAGCCTGCCAGGACTACATTGCCGCCACCGGAAGACAGGTGACATTTGAATATGTCTTGCTTGCTGGAGTAAATGATACATCCATGCACGCACGACAACTGGCAGAATTATTGGTCCCTCTCCGACAATTTGCCCATGTCAACTGTATCCCGGTCAACGCGACTTCAGCCGACTATAAAACGCCGGGTCCTGAGGCTATTCGTAGCTTTCGCAACATTCTTTTTGAGCATGGTGTCAGTAACAGTGTGCGAGCTGAGCGCGGTGACGATATTGCAGCAGCTTGTGGACAATTGCGTACGCGCTTTGAAGATAGCCGTAAAAAACCTGTTACTCATTAATGTGGTTTAGCAGATTCAGAGAGCGCAAGGAAGCCCAGAACTTCCTCTGGGTTGAGATGTAGAGCTTCATCAATCGAGCTTATCTATGCTCTGGATTGAGACGAAGTACCGCTTCAAAGGCTGCTTTTGCCTCATCATAGCGCCAGAGCTGATAAAGTGCATCTCCCTTATTGTAGTGAGCCTCGTCGGCATTTTCAGGATGGAGACGAATGGCCTCATTAAAGGCTTCTAAGGCTTGCGTTCAGGGTGTCCGCATGGAGACGAATGGTCTCATCCAAGGCTTTCGATGCCTCCTTATTGCGTCCGAGTGCAAGAAGCGCGAAACTCTTATTAAGGTGAGCATTGGAAAACTCAGGATCGAGATGAATGGCCTTATTAGAGGCTTTCAATGCCTCCTTAGGGCGCCCAAGCTTATTAAGCGCATATCCCTTATTGTTGTGAGCATCGGCAAGCTCACGATGGAGACGAATGGCCTCTTCATAGG
>CBJMBI010000009.1:0-23522 GCA_966427955.1 uncultured Ktedonobacterales bacterium | reverse complement strand
GCAAATTATCCGTCTCCATCTTGTCCCAGCTCTTGGGCATCATCAACTTCAGAAACTGTCAGCTCAACACCTTCAATCATTCTATGCGAGTAAACTGGAAGAGGGATTATCTTCCACAACAGTCATTAGTTTCCATAATGTGCTTCATAAAGCACTTCAAACAGCTGTCCGCTGGAATGTGATTGCGCAAAATGTTTGTGACCTAGTGTCGCCTCCCCGCAGAAAGCGCTTTGAAATCCAGCCACTCAGTTTGGAGCAGGCCCAATATCAGAGAACTGCCACCCACCGAAGCCCACGTCATCGATATCCGACGCTGCTCGGCGATCGACACACTCCAGAAAGCCTTTGCTGCCTGGGATGATTATTGCCAGAGGACAAGCAAGCTGCGAGCTACTATCCGTATCCTGGACAATCGCACCTATGTCGAGCGCGACCTTATCTTGAACCTGCCCACCAATAGCCGCCTGACCATCGAGGCCACGCACGGGCTGCCCGGCTATCAACCCGGCCGGGAGCCTAGATGTGCGCTGTGCAGGTAAAGAAGCACACTTAATATTAAACGGTCTACTGATTCACTGTCCGCTACGGCTACAGGGCGATCTCCAGCTCGATGTTGCTCATTGCACCATTGCCCCACACGGCATTGAGGTTTCCCACGCTATGCCCAATACCACAACACTCCAGCTTACTGGCATCATCGGACCACTACGCTCGCAACGTGGTCGTGGAATGCTGCGAGCATCATCGATGCTTTCCTGGCTCTTCTCGTATCGTAATGCTATTCGTAATGCTATAAATTTATCTTCTATGGCTATAAGATAAGAAAAATGGTTCCCATGCCATGTAGGCAGAGGTCTTCTGGCTCGGAGATAATTACATTATAGAGATACTCAATATTAGTTTAATGTCGAGATTTATACTCAAGAGTTTATCTCTTCCTTCCTGCAAGCAGCTTCCCTTTGGAATGCTCTCCTTCTATGGTAGTGCATAGGCTCAAGACTCCTGCGAACCGCTGTAATCACTTATCGGCTTACTATTCGTAGCAGGAGGACGCACTAAAGGAAATTTTACCTCAAATATCGAGCCAGATCCGAGATGACTCTGCACAAGAACTTCACCATGATGCAACTGAGCTACCCAATTCACGATGGAGAGTCCTAGACCCGCGCCTCTCTGGACCCTATATGAGTAGGTATCCTTGCTCATCTGCTCATTATTCAGAGATTCTCGGTTAATTCGGTAAAAACGATCAAAAATATGCGGTAAGTGTTTTTGATCAATACCAGGACCATTATCCTGAATATGAAGCACAGCCCAAGAAGTATGTGATTCTGGCATATTATATGTATAGATGCATATTGTATCGCCATAACCAGAAGTATATTTAATAGCGTTTTCAACAAGGTTTGTGACAAGACAACTTAAAGTTGATAGATCAGCCTGTATATATAACTCTGGCAAATCTTTCCATTGAATGCGTATACCTAGTTCTTGTGCAAGCGGAACCAGCCGTTCGACGACATCGAGGACCAGCCCACTCAAATCCAGTCTCTCCCACTGAGGAGTAAATTGCTGAGCATCTGCTCTCGCTAAAAGGAGCAGTTGATTGACCACGCATGACATGTGCTCATTTTCTCGGCGTATCACCTCGAGAGATTGCTGACATTGCTCTAAGGTGACATGGGGACTCAAGGCCTGATTCACCTCAAGATTGACAATCGTTAAAGGCGTTCTAAGTTCATGGCTTGTTATGGCAATAAATTGGCGCTGACGATCAAACCCCGTTTCTAATCGTGCGATCATCTGATCGAAGGTCATGGCAAGTTCTCCTAACTCGTCACTTCTCTGCAGATTCAGGCGACGATGCAAGTCTGTCTCTTTAATCTCACGTGCAATACATGTAATCACACGAATAGGATGAAGAACTTTAAATGCAAAGCAATAGCCCCCAATCATTGCGAGTACAAGCAAGAGACATCCGGGTAAGAACAATGTTTGCAATAAAAAGAGATCATCTTGCTGAATCTTCTCACGAGAGGACCCAATAATGATAAAGAGAGGTCTATGCGTCGTATCTTCTGTAGAAAAGAGTAACAGACGTGTATCAACAGCCATTTCTGAGCCAGTAGAGAGCGTCTCGTGGAGAGGGAGATTTATAGTCTGTTCTCTGTGTCTCTCTTGCAAGAGAGCAAGCAGTTGTTCCTGCTCCCGGCTCTGGAAAATTCTACAAGAAAGCGTGAGCTTGAGCGATTCATCAAACACTGCAACCACATCATGTCCATTTTGGCTGAGCAAACCTTTCTCTTGAAGAGATTGGCAAGTAGAGGAGAGAAGGCCACGGTGAGCAAGCGTAGCTAATTGCTCACGCTCCTCGTGCAGCCGTACATCAATAGCTTTATCCACGTTATTGGCAATATTGCGTGACTGTAAAAGATAGACGCCACTGCCGAAGACCAGTGCAAGGCATCCAACGGTAAGGACATACCACAAGGTCAAATGAAAGCGGATGCTGCGTAGGAAGAACCCACCCTTCTGGAGTAGTGAAGAGAGCCATCGTGATCTTTCTTTCACGCGCATACCTATTCCCGAGGAGGATACTGCAACCGATAACCGATTCCCCGCACAGTATGGATCAGCTTCTGCTTAAAAGGCTCATCTATCTTACGACGAAGGCGGAGCATGTGTACATCTACCACATTTGATATTCCCTCATAATTATAATTCCATAAATGTTGCATGATCATTTCGCGCGTCACTAATTGACCTTGATGACGAAGCAAGTACTCAAGCAATGCATATTCCTTTGGTGTTAATTCAATCTGCCTTTCTCCTCGTTTCACCACATGTCTGGCTGGATCGAGAAGCAGATCGCCGATGACCAATTGCCCACTTTTCTGACGACTCCTTCGACGTAATAACGCACGCAGGCGTGCCAAAAGTTCGCTCATAGCAAAAGGCTTGACGAGATAATCATCCGCGCCACTATCCAAACCTCGAATGCGATCCTCAACCATATCGCGGGCAGTCAAGAAAAGAATGGGTGTGTCAATCTGTTTAGCCCTTAATGCCTTGCAGACCTCCAGACCGTCTTTGTGCGGGAGAAGAATATCCAGGATGATCACGTCATAGTTCACCATTTCCGCTAAATCCTGTCCTTCTTTGCCTGTGTAGGCTGAATCGACGACGTATCCTTCTCGAACAAGATTCTTGAGGAGTGAAGCATTTAACTGATAATTATCTTCTACCACAAGAACACGCATAGCTACTTTTATCTCCTATTGTAGAGCAGAAGAAAATTGCCGCCCAAGACAGTATAGCATACGAAAATGACAAATGGATGAAGAATATTGAGTGCAATCTTCATGGTTTCGTCATTGAAAAGAGGTAGACTTCAGAGCAGAGACCTGATCTGTGATCACTAGCAGATCTGATAGAAGGAGGAAAGAAACGCTTGCTCTCACGATTTCGTCATGAATGTGTTTTACTAGGCCGATGGACATTCCTCACGCCGATCCTCATTTTGCTTGGCTTTGCCTTTATCATCCGCCTGCTTCTCTTCATACAGAGAGGCGACGTAGTACGTGTTATGACTGCGTCACTTGAAATGTTTTTACCACTCTCAGTGGGAATGGTCATTTCCACAATCAGCACTCAGGATACCGCCTTGGAGCTTCAACTCACGCTACCAGAGTCGTATGCATCTACTGTCTTCTATCGAATAACCATTGTCGTTCTCTGGACAGCTCTGGTGGCTTGTATTTCAACGCTCGTCATCAGGGCTTTGCACCTCTGGCCTGACATTACTCAACTCAAAGCCTATGGTCTGCTAATCTCCTTCCTTGCAATGCAGCTTGTCTGGATCGCACCAACCCTCTGGTTTACTGCTCTCAGCCTCTTCCTCTCATTACTCCTACGCAGCAGTCTTGTCAGTGGTACATTGGTTGGTGCTATCTGGCTGATAGAGATTATTGCCCACAGCCTGTTTGCCACTACCTCCTGGCTCCGTCCAGTCTTCTTCATGGCAACGACATATGCCCCGACGGCGGCATTCTGGATGAGTAATCGCTTCGAGCTTATTGCAACTGCTCTCGTGCTTTTCCTTCTGAGTTGGCAACTCTTACACCAGACCGAAGCGCGTTTACAAAGTGCGAAAGGAGAAGAATAATTTCATGGAGCATCTTGCTGTGTTCTCTGGAGTCTGTCGTCATGAATTTCGCATGCAACTCCATCGGCAGGCAATGTGGCTGACATTCTTCCCTTTGGCATTAATCATTGCAGTGTTAGGAATAGGAACATCGAACAATGCCATCATTGCTCTCTTGACCAATCCAGCAAAAAAGAGCTTGCTTGGTGAAATTCTGGATTGGGCACATATCATCAATATGGTCTTTCCCATTGGGGTTGGTATCGTTCTCGCAGATCGTGTTCAGAGGGATCGTCAAACACGGGTTGAGGAACTTTTGGAGACGACGCCCGCACAGGTGAGTGCACGCATTCTCGGAAAATATCTCGGCAGCACAGGGGCAACCCTCATTCCAGTCATCGGTTTCTATCTCTTTGGTATCCTCCTGCTTGCCTTACAACAGCATTCCATACTCGCGCTTCTACAAGCTGTACCTGTATTCCTTCTCACCATCGTACCTGGCATGGTCTTTGTCAGTGCCTTCTCACTTACCTGTCCAGTTTTTATGCGGATGCCACTCTACTGGTTCTTGTTCCTTGGCTATTGGTTCTGGGGGAATCTGCTTCCACCATCCTCCGGTATTCCAAGTTTGAGTAGCACGATTTTAACACCGCTTGGAGGCTATATCAGCGTGGGTTTCTTTGGGGGAACCGCGTATCCCATTTTCTCTGCAACTCCCTTACAGGCAGGAGAGAGTCTCTTGCTGCTTCTCGGTATAGCGGGTTTAGTCATCCTCTTTCTCTGCCTTTTCTTGCAAAGGCAACACGTACGAAAATAATTTCACCAAAAAGTATGAAAAAGGAGTTTATCATCCCATGGAGATAGTAATGACAGGGCTTAACAAAATCTATAAAGGGAGTGTCCATGCACTTCATGAGTTGAACTTGACACTCCCGACCGGGATGTGTGGTTTACTTGGGCCCAATGGCGCTGGAAAGACAACGCTGATGCGTATTCTGGCAGGCATCCTTGAGCCAACGAGCGGTGTTCTTCGCATAGGAGGATATGATGCAACAACCCACAGCGGGCGTCAGAATATCAAGCGTACTCTTGGCTATCTCCCACAGGATCTTGGGATGTATCCAGATATGAGTGCCTATGACTTCCTTGACTATATTGGCATTCTCAAAGGGCTTCATCATACCCCAACACGGCGGAAACGCATTGAGGAGTTACTAGACATGGTCGCACTTACACAGGTCGCTGATCGCAAGGTTGGGACCTTTTCAGGAGGAATGAAACGCCGGGTGGGCATTGCGCAAGCAATCATCAACGATCCCAAATTGCTCATTGTTGATGAACCAACAGCAGGCCTGGATCCAGAAGAGCGTATTCGTTTTCGGAATCTGCTCGCAGATCTGGCAGGTGATCGTACAATCCTCCTCTCAACCCATATCATTGAGGATATTGCACAAACCTGCCAGCGTATAGCCGTCATGCGCAAAGGGCAAATTATTTTTCAAGGGTATCTCACCGACATGATCCGTGCGACCCAAGGGAAGGCATTCCTTATCACTTCATTTGGCCCTAAGCCGCAGGGGGATTTCACCATTGTCTCAACGATGCACTTAGAACGTGCAATCCAATATCGTGTGGTAGGAAATCTCCCCACCATACCTGGAGCACAAATAGAAGCCGTTGCACCAAGCTTAGAAGATAGCTATGTCTGGTTTATGAGCCAACAAAGCACTTAATAAAGTTTATTTTTTATTTTATCCTTTTTTATAGAAATATTTTTTATGTGCGTTTTTAAGGTAGACTCAGATATTTGCAATTTTCTTGCGATGGAGCGTCTATCTTGCCCATCTTGTAAGAGACCAAAAATTTCTCTTTCTCGAGGAGAAAGGATTTTGATCTCATCTGCCATACGTAAGTATTCTGAAATGAAATCCATGATCCAGGAAAAAAATACTGGATCAAGAAAGGTGACGTCGTTGGAAGAATTGATCGATAGTTTCAATAAATCTACCGCTGCGTTCTCTGACAAAATACCTCGAGCCTTCATATGATAGGCTGTCAAGAAAACATCAATATCAGGCTCACTAATTAAGAGTATGAGCTTATTCGCAGAAAAATAGCGGATGTCTCTAACCAATGCTTGATGGATGATACACAAATCTGGAGAGAAAGACAGCATGATTTTCTTCAATTCTTCGTAGCTTTCTGCCTCATATATATTTGAAATTTTTTCGTCATTTTCCAGCACTGTTCGCAAGCCTACACGGGTGAACTCTCGAGGGTCGGCAACCAAGACTTTTAGTCCCATAGAATGTTTGCTCCTCACTCTCTCTACTATTTAGAACGCTCTCCTCAAAAAGGAAGCCTTCCAATCTTTCGTTGGAGGTCAAGCGCTATGAGATGGCACAGCGCTGGAAACTATGTTCTAACTCGTGAATAGTTGTTTGGAGAATCCAGTGGTCGTGACTGTCTGGAACGGAACAAAGTGGCAAGCCTTTAATGTCCTTGCCGTCTGGAGAAGATTTGATGTTGTTACGAAAGCCGAGCCAACACCATTTATCACTCCCCGCGCCAGAAGACCCCTTTCTTTAGATCTGGGGATGAATGGCGAGTCCGAGGGAAGGGGCATAGAGATACTTTTTGCCTGTCTGCCTTTCCAGTTTCCTGCACATCTGTTAGAATAGCTGTGCAGTGGACGAAAAATCATTCCACTCCTACCCTGGGGCTCAGGGAAAGTCAGGCCTGTGGAGGATGTGTAAGACACCCAAGTCCATGACTTGTGCGCGATGTCCCATGAAACAGGAAAGCCCATCCGTGAGAATGGGAAGCCCCTGCCCTTCAGGTATGAGGAGATGTCACAAAAGGCCCATGTGCTAAAGGTTTGCTCATGGAGCCTAGCAGTATCTATGTTCTCGCATGCAACCATGCAATATAACCTTGACCTGTTTGGCATTTTGCAGAATAAGTTAGCTCGAAGTAAAGTTACTTCAACGTATTAACCATCTCTGTGATGGGTTAAAATACTCACAGAAGATTAACAGGCATATATTTTTTCTGATTCTTATTCTGCAACTTTGCCAATTAAAATTATACATACATTTCGATTACTTGTTATAATGTAAACTTTTTTAAGAGTCATTGTCAAGTGGTAGGGCCCCGCGCCCCCGCATGACCCCGCTGCCCAGCTGTCTCAGTTGGCTACTTGACACCTACAACTTGATTCTGTTGGTGAATGGTATTAGCGGAGCAAGAATAAACATAGTAAATTAAGAGAAGAAAAGCAAAAATGGGCTTGTTCTCGAATGTGATGCTGTATGAGCTAGCTATAAAGCACATATTAACAAGATATGCAATAGTCATATCAAAATATATTTATATTCACAAGGGGTGTAATGGGTGCAAGATGAATACTGCACCCAGGATTTTTAGAAGGTAGCTTTCTCTTCTTGCAAGATGACAAGATGACCAGTCCCCTGTAGGGTTGCTAGATCAATATCAGCAACACAGCGAACTTTGACATAGTTCAGAGTTAGTGTCCCTTCAATGTGAACAACTCCCTGACCTCGTTCAAAATCCGCTTGCTCTCCCTTGGTAGCGCTCCGATCAACACATATTCCTAGATCAGTACCACCACGTGTATCTGTAAATTTAATAAAGACATATCCTATGTCTTGAATTCGATGCTGGAGTTCCTGCAATGAAGGATTAGGGCCACCAATCATTATGGGATGCTCACCCAATGAGAGGCGTTCTACAAGTTGATCCATTGAACTATTCTCCTTTCCATTTTCTAATCATTAGAGCGTTCTTACCTAAATAAGAGCATGTAGCACATGAATAAATCAATCTTTGTATTGTTGCATGCTCTCTTGCATTTTTTGCCGCAAACTCAGTGGCCGCATGTCTGTCCAAACTTCTTTAATATAAGCTAAACACTCCGTTTTTGTCCCACGTTTGCCAGCAAACTTCCATCCCAGTGGATTGGGGCGGTCAGCAGGCCAGATGGAGTACTGTTCCTCGTGGTTGATAACAACATGGTAAATTGTCGAATCTTCTTGCTCATTTTGAGCCATATGTGTAAACTCCTTTCATACTTACAAGTATCACGAAACTGCTATTCAGCCGCTTCTCGATTTGCCCAATTAGCATACTCCCTATCTTCTTTCATCAATCTTAACAGAGAGAAGGTCTCGCTGCTCTCTACACGAATAGGACTTACTGTGAGAGTAGCACTAGAATCGTTAAGATTGAGCTGAATCAGAAGATACAGAGGATGCTAACACCAAATCTGTGATCGTACCAAGCGTAGAAAAATGATCAGCCGTCATCTGGCCGGGAGAAATTTCAATAGCAAATTCTTTCTGAATAAAGCTGAGTAAATGTACAATTTCGATGGAATTGATAACTCCCCATTCTAATAATGGCGTTGTCTCATCCAGACCTATAGCTTTACCATCAAGTACCTGATACAAAATATATTCTTTAAGCTTTGCTAAAATCTGATTTCGTTGCATCTATGCTAGCTCTCCTGTTAATAGCTGAAATTCCTTGTTGTAGTAAAGCACGTCGATCAATTTTTCCATTTTTCGTGCGCGGAATTTCATGCAATACAATCAAATTGTCAACTATCATGTAATGAGGTAAACGCTGTGCACAGTACCGCTTAATATCCAAAAGAGATGGAGGAGGTACATGGGCACAGGTGATAAAAGCAACAAGATGAGCATCTATCCCTGTCTCAATGACAAGGACCGCGACCTCAGAAATGGCTGGGTGATGCGAAAGAACTATCTCAATCTCTCCCAACTCAACACGATATCCACGTATTTTCACCATATGATCACGACGACCAATGTACAAATAGTTGCCATCAGCGAGTAAGCGAACAATATCACCAGTTGCGTAGACTTGCTTTTCTAGAGGTGGTTTACCCCAATAACCGATCATTACGGTAGGTCCACTTACCAGCAGTTCGCCCTCTTCTCCAACGTGTACAACTGTTCCATCATCTTTTTGAGCTCAGACGACATTGTTGCAAGAAGCTTGTCCAATGGGAATAGACATGTGTTCATCTGTCGGTAGCTCTGTAATTTCATAAAAGGTACAGACATTCGTTTCTGTTGGACCATAGAGATTGAATAGACGGCAAGTACCACGTGTCCACTCAAAAAGACTGCACACATGTTTGAATGGAAAAGGTTCCCCAGCGTAGAGGATACAGCGCAAAGCTGGAAAAGACAGATGCAACAAATTCGCATGCTCTATCATCAAAACTAATACCGATGGAACTGAATACCAGATCGTAATCTGCTCTTTTGCAATAAGTTCGACCAATCGTGGAGGAAGATACGCAATGTTTTCGGGGAACAGAAACACTGATGCTCCAGATGAAAAAGCTGCATAGAGATCAAACACCGAAAGATCAAAATGGAAAGGAGCATGATTAGCCAAACGATCTTCTGCTGTGATATCAAATGTCGCAAGTGCCCATTCGATAAATGCGAGGGCATTTCCGTGACTGATACAAACGCCCTTTGGAGTGCCCGTTGAGCCGGAGGTATATAAGATATATGCCATATCTTCACTCTTAGGCTCAGATCTTATCAAGGATGACTGGCCATTCCCCCTAAGAGTTACCAAATCAGGGCTAGAATTTTCCTCATCTAGGCAGAGATAAGTATTTGGTAGAAACCGGTCAAGGAAAGCAGACAAAGCTTTTGCCCGCTTCTGTGTTGTAATAATTACATGCATCTCACAATCTTGAGCAATAATACCGACGCGTGCGGCAGGGCTAAGCGGATCTAAAGGAACATAGACGCCCCGGTTCCGTAGAATTCCCTGCATTGCAGCGACTGCTCTGGTAGATTTTTCTAACCAGATACCGACGCGATCACCAGGCTGCACATTCAATTTCTCTAGCTGCGCGGCAAAACGATTTGCCTCAGCATCTAACTTCTGGTAAGTCACTGCACCGTCAGGTCCCTTGACAGCCAAAGCATCAGGCCAATACAAGGCTGCATGAGCTAGTAATTTGTCCAAACTCATAAACCAATCTCTCTCGCGATAAGATCTCGTTGCATTTCAGAGGTTCCCGAAAAAATGGTTGAAGGAATGGCATCTCGTAACATGCGTTCAATTCCCAGTTCACGAGTAATGCCAGATGAACCATGAATATGAATTGCATCTAATCCGCTTTGCACGGCCGCTTCGCTAATTGCTAACTTTGATAAAGAAATGGCTAGAGAGGCGTCCTTTCCTTGATCAAATAGCCAGCAAGCTCGATAGAGGAGAAGACGCGCTGTCTCCAAGCGCAATTTCATATCTGCGATACGATGAGCAATTACCTGTTTCTTCCCTAGGCTAGAGCCAAACTGACGACGTTGTTGCGCATAGTGAAGAACTTGCTGCAGCTGTCGCTCCATGGCTCCTACATAGGAGGCAAACAGACAACAACGCTCCCACTGCATAGAATATTGAAATATCTGTGCTCCTTGGCCTTCTTGCCCCAAACGGTACTGTTCTGGGAGGCGACAATCGTGCAGAGCTATCTGACAAGCTGGTGTACTCACCAAACCCATCTTATGAAAAGGTTCACCAACTACTAAACCGGGCATCTCTCGTTCAAGCACGAACGCGGAAATGCCCAGATAACCATGGGCAGGATTAGTGCGTGCGTATACTACAAAGGTATCTGCCATCGGCCCGTTGCTGACATAGCTTTTTGTCCCACTCAAGATATATGAACCATCATTATCACGAATGGCACGGCAATTAAGGGCATAGATGTCGGAGCCTGCCTCCTTTTCGGTGATTGCGTTTGCTCCAATGTATGCACCTGAACATAAACTGGGTAGATACCGTTCTCTTATCTCCTCACACCCAAAATGAGCAATCGGCATACAACAGGCAAAGAGATGAGCAGAAGCAGAAAAAACTAGACCCATGTCTTTACAAGCAGTACCGAATGCCTCTAAAGCTCTTGCCGTAGTTTGAGCTTTATATCCTCCACCACCATAGCTTACAGGGACACTTAGTCCTAATAAACCGGCCTCGCCACAGAGTAGCCACTGCGTACGCTTCCAATATGATTCATTTGGATCGTAATCATCTGCTAATCGATTTTTTACAAATTGCATTATATGCAAATATACTTGTTCTTGTTCTTCATTCCATGAAAAATCCATGTATAGACCTCAGTGATAGCCTGCGTTGCACAACTTTATACAACAACGTAGCAAAACAAGATAATGATGGCAAAGGCGTCTCTATGCACAGTCTAGAAATCTATGCCACCAACAAAGATGACATGTAGTAATGGAGCCAATGCTTTGACTTAAAACGTAGGTGCAAAGGCATGTGAAGTCAACTCACCGAGATAGCTATGCCAGATATGCTGAGGATTTTGCTCTACCTGACTGATAATAGCTTTCATCTTCTGGAGTACAGCTGGCTCATCCTCGTCATAGACATCCCCCTGCAAGAGTTTGAGGATATCAATACGATAGCGTTTATCCTGAATAAAGGCAGTAAAGAGAATATTGAGGCGATAATAGACAGAGATAAACTCATACCAATTATGAGTGCCTCGCCTCAGGGTATCAGCAAAGGTCTGGAAGCGCTCTTTACGAAAATCGCCAGCCTGAGCAGCTTGTAGGATATCAGCGCTAGCAAAGCGAGCACTATTGAGAGCTATACTGACGCCAGTAGAGAAGATGGGATCAACGAAGCGAGCGGCATCACCAACCAAGACGAACTGATCACCGCAAATCTGCTTCATAGCATAACTATAGTTGCCTTCTTCTTTGAGTGGGCGGATCTGGTGAGCAGCCTGCAGGCCAGCGGCGAGTTCAGGGCGACTTTGTATACACTGCCAGAAAAAGGCTTCACGAGCAAGCGCCTCTTTGGCAAAGTATTTTTTCTGGGTGACGATGCCAACACTAGTAATGGTATCCGTAATAGGAATCTGCCAAACCCAGGAATTCACTAATGGCAGGAAATGGACAAAAATGAAGTCATGCTGTGATGGGTGGCTAGCTAGGGTACTTCGATCATAGCCTTCGAACCATGTATGCAGGGCGTATTGATCAAAGACAGGGTCCTGGATGCGAAGCTTGAGTTGATTGCCCAAGAGAGTGCGACGTCCGCTGGCGTCGACGACCATGCGTACAGTAGTAGAAACGCTGCGATTGGCAATGGAGAACCAGATACGAGGGCAACCAGGTTCAGAGAAATCGACCCTCTGGACACGCACACCTTCGTAGATGGTAGCCCCAAAGGAATGAGCATGCTGGAGGAGCAGGAGGTCGAATTTGGCCCGATCAACGTGGTAGGTATAGTTGCGGTCAACACCTGGTTGTTCACGTTCCTCAAAACGAATGTCGGCATGGCAATCAGCTTCTAATCCATCAAAGTCATGGGTAGCAATAGAACCTGTACCGCTAGTAGTCCAGGCAGCTCCATATTTGCGAGGGAAACCAGCCTGATCCATATGTTGGAGGAAGTCGAGTTCTTTAAAGACACGAGTGGAAGAGGGGACAAGAGATTCTCCGACGTGAGGACGAGGAAAGAGTTCGCGTTCAAAGACAACACAGGACAAGCCAGCTTTAGCAAGGTAGGCAGCAGTAGCAGCACCAGCAGGACCACCACCGATAATCCCAACATCAAAGGCGAATTCAGCCATCCTTCTCTCCTTTTACAAGCAATGTCTTGAAAACAGTTGCCCGATAGAGGCATATCAACAGAGGTACACAGATAGATCTTTCCTGTACTTATTCACCACAATCTGCATCTCAAAGAGATTGCTTCGTTTAAGCACAAGTATTGTTCCTAAAAAGAGTATAGAAGAAATTTGTGTAGAGACGCAATCGACTTCCAGGAGTATTTTTATGTGGTTGATTGGTGATGTCTTTCATGAGGCTTCAGTAGCAAGAGCATGAGATATTCTTGAAATAACAACACCCCCATATTGCGACCTAAACCTCCCTTTCAATTGCGTCTGTTCATCCTCCAACGACGAATTCTTTGCCCCGGCAGACTAGCAGCAAGAGCTAAAATACTCACCTTTTGAGATCGAAATATTCTTCTGTTTATGTGTTATAAAATTCATCTACTCGTCTATTGTTTCTACACAGATACAGAATGTATACTTCTTGCATATGTAAAAGTAACGTGGTTTCTGCTTAACAAGAAGAAGCATCATACAGAGTATCTCTTTATACTGTGGAAAGGAGACCAGCATGAAACAAAGACCAAGTCTGCGAGAAAGCATACGCAATAATATACAGGAAAAAAGAAAGATAATCGATTTAACGCATTTCAATCTGACTAAGTCATACCACCTTGACGATCAACAAGGCACACCACTTGTCATCGAGCCAAATATCGATGGAATCAATTTAGGTCATTGGGTAACAAACAATAAAGAGTATATCCAAACACAACTTGCCAAGTATGGTGCAATCTTATTTCGTAATTTTCCTGTAGAGAGTGCCGCAAAGTTTGAGGAATTTGCTTATGCCGCCAGCACAAATGGCGAGTTATTTGATGAATATGGTGATCTGCCCCGAGATGACCCAGGTGCAAAAGTCTATCATTCTACTCCCTACCCTGCAGATAAATCTATCCTCTTCCATAATGAAAGTTCACACATGCATCGTTGGCCCATGAAGATCATGTTCTACTGTGTTCAGGTAGCTGAGAGAGGAGGATCAACCCCCATTCTCGACTGCCGCCAAACTTATCAGGCATTAGATTCTAATATTATCAAGAAGATGACTGAAAAAAAGCTAATGTATGTACGTAATTTTATTGATGGTCTCGACGTCAGTTGGCAACAGTTCTTCGGTACAACACAAAAAGAGCGCGTTGAAGAATACTGTCGCATGGCACAGATTGACTTTGAATGGAAAGGGAAGAATCAGTTAACAACGCGCACGAGATGTCCCGCTGTTGTCAGACATCCCTACACTGGAGAAGCGCTTTTCTTCAACCAGATTCAGCTCCATCATATCTCATGCCTCGATCAAGCGGCGCGAGCCTCAATGTTAGCAATGTTTTGTCAGCATGACCTCCCGCGTAATGTCTATTATGGTGATGGAACACCCATAGAAGACTCTGTGATCTCAGAGATCAGTGCCACTTATGATCAGCTAGCCATGAGATTTCAATGGCAGCCGGGCGATGTAATTCTGCTAGATAATATGATAAAAGCTCATGCGCGTGATCCATTCGAAGGCCAGCGCAAAATTCTTGTAGCAATGGCAGATCTGATGTACCAGAAGAATCTTCCGCCATTCTAAAACACTTGTTAATGTACTACTAGCTAATTGTAACCAGCTAAAGGACCAGAGAGATGCTAGTCAATGACACCAGCAAGAAAAGTTTATGGGTACATCCACAGACTAACCCTAGAGCATGCCTTCGCCTCTTTTGCTTTCCTTATGCAGGAGGGGATGCTTCAATCTTTCGCACTTGGGAACAACATCTGCCTGACCAAATTCAGCTCTGTCCTGTTCAACTTCCTGGACGGAAGGAACGCATTGGAGAACGACCAGCTAGGAGGATCATAGATCTTGTTGTAGAGATGACAGCAGAACTCACCCCGTACTTTGACCTGCCATTTGCCTTCTTTGGCCATAGTATGGGAGCACTCATCAGCTTTGAGTTGACGCGTTATCTTGCTCGCCAGCGAACTGGGCACCTTCCTGTGCATCTCTTTGTTTCTGGGCATCGTGCGCCTCATCTTCCTGATCCAGAACCACCAATACATGCCTTACCAGAGCAAGAATTTATCAACGAGCTACGGCGTTTACAAGGAACTCCTGAGGAGGTACTACAAAATAAAGAACTGAGAGAATTACTTATTCCTCTACTACGGGCAGATTTTGCGCTATGTGAACAATATTATTTTGAGGAAAGTCTTCCTTTACGGTGTCCAATTTCAGTGTTTGGTGGTCTCAAAGATGAAAAAACTCCGTATTCACTGCTTATAGGATGGCGTAAACACACTAGCAAGAAAGTGACTTTCCATCTTTTCGCAGGAAACCATTTTTTTCTCCACAGTGAACAATCACATTTACTTCAAACAATTACAGATATTTTATGGAAAGATCATATGCCGCTTTTGGCTACAACCTCTTACACATCGATTAACTAAAACGGTTGAAGATATCCAATCTGATACACAACGCGATAAACGATTGGATAACAATATGTACCAGAGGAGAGTCATAGCATGAACGCAATCCAGAAAGAGCCAATTGCTATCATTGGTATGGGGTGCCGTTTTCCTGGAGCTGAGAATCCACAGGCGTTTTGGAATCTGCTCTGTGCTGGAAAAGAAGCGATTCAGGAGATCCCTGAAAATCGCTGGGATCTCTGGCAGCTCTATGATCGAGATCCCAGTCAACCAGGAAAAATTATGAGTCGTTGGGCAGGATTACTTGAACAGATTGACCAGTTTGATTGGCGAGCATTCCATTTGCTTCCTAAAGAAGTCAAACATATGGATCCCCAACAGCGGTTACTCCATGAGGTAACCTGGGAAGCACTAGAGGATGCTGGTATTCCTTTTGAGCAATTAACAGGAAGCAATACAGGTGTCTTTATCGGTATCGGCTGGAGCGACTACTTACGCTTGCTTTCTCGTAATTGGGCACTCCTTGACGGCTATGTACCAATGGGCAATGCTAATTGCTTCGCTGCCAATAGACTCTCCTATCTCTTCGATTTGCAAGGTCCAAGTATGGCACTTGATGCAGGATGTGCCTCATCGCTTGCTGCGCTTTATGCTGGTTGTCAAAGTCTGTGGACAGGTGAAACAAATATGGCAATTGTCGGAGGCGTTAACATATTACTCTCTCCAGATGCCTCAATTATGCTCTCAAAAGCTGAACTTCTCTCTCCAGATGGACATTGCAAAGCTCTTGATGCACAGGCAGATGGCTTTGCACGTGCAGAAGGTGCGGCTGTTCTTATCCTCAAGCCTATCTCGCATGTTCAGGAGACAGATCGCATTTATGCACTTATTCGAAATGTGCAAATTCAACACAATGGTCATAATGAGTGGATTATCTCTTCGAGCCAGCGAGCACTAGAAAGATTGCTGCGCAGTACGTACTCACAGATTGGCCTCTCATCACAGGATATCGATTACATTGAGCTACACGGCACAGGTTTCTTACGAGGAGATGCCATCGAAGTTGGTGCAATCGCAGCTGTTATCACAGAACAAGAGAAACAGAGAAAACATCCATGTCTTATTGGTTCTGTGAAAACAAATATTGGGCATCTAGAAGCTGCTTCAGGCATGGCAGGTCTGATTAAAAGCATACTGGCTATCTATAACCAGGCTATTCCCCCAACCATCAATCTGCGAGAAGTAAATCCCGCACTACCATTAACAGAACATACCCTCATGGCAAACGATAGATTGCAAGCATGGCCTGAGAGACAGCAACCTGCACGAGCTGGCATAACCACACTTGGCTTTGCGGGTGCAATCGCACATGCAGTGGTAGAAGAGTTTATCCCCCGTAAGGAGCCGTCCTCTGAGCAAAGAACGGAGCAACAACTACAATTACTACCTCTATCGGCTCGAACGAAAGAGGCATTGCAAGCGAATGTTACCGCATTCCTTGCTTTCTGCCGCCAGAAAAGGACAGCTACTGACTGGCACGATATTTGTTATACCGCGGCTGTACGACGGACCCATCATGAGTATCGTCTCGCTCTCCTTGCGCAGAGCCAGCAAGAAGCCGCATCTCTACTTGACAGGTTTATACACGGACAGACACATCCAAGAATTTCTTCAGGAAAGGTGCTTGAGCCATCACAAAGAAAACTTACCTTTCTGTTTGCACATAAGATCTCTACCAATGTGGTCAATAAGATCGTCTCTTTCTATCAGCAAGAGCAAACCTTTCAACGGCATGTGAAGAAATATGATCGTCTCTTTTATGACTATGCTCATACTTCTCCGCTAGAAGAGCTTTTAATAAAATCCAGTAATTCAAATAAAATAGATAATATTAGTATTCCATTACTTTTTATAATTCAAACAGCATTGGCAGCAACCTGGAGTTCGTGGGGGATCATTCCACAAACAATCATTGGTGAGGGCAATGGCAAGATGGCTGCTGCGTTCTGTGCTGGTCTACTAACTATCGAGCAGGTCCTAGCCAGTATTTGCTCATTGCCAGATATTTCTGAGAATCCTGAAACACTCCAGCAGGCTGGGCTTTTGGAAAACCTGCCAGCAGCTAACAATCCTATAACCTTCTATGCAATAGATAACGGGCTGACTGAAGAGCAACAGCTCGCATTATGTGGACAACAAGAGCGTGTTGTGCTGGATGTCCCTCCACACATAATAGAGCGCATTACAGCAAATGGGAACAATACGCTCCTCGAAATAGGACCACCGACAGGGCTATCTGCTGCATTTCTGGCAAAGATAAAACATCAGAAATTCAATGGTACAGTATTTGCAAGTCTATGCGATGATGAGGATGTATTCACTACTTATTTACAGATTGCTAGGTATCTCTACATACTAGGTTATCCTGTTCATTGGTCTGCCATCTATCCTGAAAAGGAACATCACCTTGTCAGCTTGCCAACATATCAGTGGCAGCGAGAACGGCTTTGGCCAGATTGGTTAGATGTTGCAACAATTAGCACACCTCCACAAAACATACAACCTTTACCAGCAGTCTCCAATCAGAAGCAGGACAGCAATGCTAAAACGCCTTCTCTGCTTACTAAGCTAGAACAAGCCGAACCACGGAAAAGGCACCAGCTCATCCAGTCTCATCTCATGAAACAAGTGTGTGCTCTCCTTGAGTTGGACGAACACCAGACGATCAAGATGGATCAAAAGTTGTTTGCACTTGGCATGGATTCAATAACAGCAGCACAACTACGCCACTATTTACAATCAGCACTAGAGAGAACTCTGCCTGTAACACTTCTTTTCAACTATCCTACTATTGACAGTTTAACAAATTACCTGTTGCAGGAGTTATATCCACTAAGAGATGATGATAATTCATCTATAACATTTTCGCTTAGTCATCAAAACTATAAGCAACAAGAAGAGAATATTGAAGTATTATCGGATGAGGAGACAGAAAAGCTTTTGCTTAAAACTATCGAAGCATTGGAGGAGATTTAAAGATGGTGAATCAAGAAAATCAGCAAAAAAATCATTTATCTCTCCTCAAAAGGGCACTCCTCACAATAGAGAGACTCCAGGCGAAGATATCAGCATTAGAACAGGCTAAAATTGATAGTTTAACAGATTATCTATTGCAGGATATATATCCAATAGTAGATGATAATAATTCATTTACTACCTTTTCGCTTAGTCATCAGAACTATAAGCAACGAGAAGAAAATATCGAAGCATTATCGGATGAGGAGATAGAAAAGCTTTTGCTTAAAACTATCGAAGCATTGGAGGAGATTTAAAGATGATGAATGAAGAAAATCAGCAAAAAAATCATTTATCTCTCTTTAAGAGGGCACTCCTCACGATAGAGAGACTTCAGGCGAAGATATCAGCATTAGAACAGGCTAAAACGGAGCCAATTGCCATCATTGGGATGTCCTGCCGCTTTCCTGGTGGAGCTAACAGTCCAGAGCAATTCTGGCGTCTTCTCTGTGAAGATGTGGACACTTGTACCTCTATTCCGGCAGAGCGCTGGGATAGAGAGACTCTCTATGACCCAGATCCAGCAGCTCCAGGGAAGATGTGTACACGTTATGGCTCATTCCTACAAGACATTGACCAATTTGATCCCTACTTTTTCGGTATTAGCCCTCGTGAAGCAATCAGTATTGATCCTCAACAACGCCTCCTACTCGAAGTAGCCTGGGAAGCTCTGGACAATGCAGGGCAAGTTCTTGATCAATTACGAGAAAGTCTAACAGGCGTCTTTGTTGGCATCATGTCGAAAGACTATGCCAAACTCTCGGACCAAAAAGATGGCTACACAGGAATTGATGCCTATTACTGTACAGGAAATGATTTTAGTTTTGCGTCAGGGCGCCTATCATACACATTTGGCTTGCGAGGCCCAAGTATTGCTCTTGATACCGCCTGCTCTTCATCATTAGTGGCTGTTCACCTTGCCTGCCAAAGCTTAAGAGCAGGAGAATGCCAGATGGCCTTAGCCGGAGGGGTAAGTTTAATGCTCTCTCCCGAATTACATATCTTTCTCTCGAAAGCAGGTGCCTTGTCTCCTGATGGTCATTGTAAAGCGTTTGATGCCTCTGCAAATGGCATGGGAAGAGGAGAAGGATGTGGTGTTATAGTATTAAAACGACTCTCGGATGCTCTTTCACATGGTGATCCAATCCTGGCAGTAATTCGCGGTTCAGCCACAAATCATGATGGCCCGAGTGGTGGTCTTACGGTGCCTAGTGGCTTAGCACAAGAGGCAGTATTAACACAGGCATTGGCAAATGCCCAGCTCAGCTCGAAACAGGTAGAGTATATTGAAGCCCATGGAACAGGAACGATCCTGGGTGACCCCATCGAAATTCAGGCCCTTGGCGCGGTCTTTGGGCAAGGGCATTCTCCAGAGCACCCCTTAATTGTTGGCTCTTTGAAAACCAACATTGGGCACTTAGATTCTGCCGCTGGAATCGCAGGATTGATTAAAACGGTTCTTATGCTGCAACATCGAGAGATACCTCGTCATCTCCATTTCAAGCAGCCCAATCCTTTCATTGCTTGGGAGCAGCTCCCTATCAAGATTCCTACTGAGAAAATGGTCTGGGAGACCATTAATACCTCTCGCACAGCAGGAGTCAGCTCCTTTGGATTAAGTGGCATCAATGCACATGTAATTGTCCAAGAGTTTATTCCTCCAATACCCACCAATATTGCTGTTCAAACTGACCAATCGTCATCTATTTATCTATTACCCTTATCTGCACATACTCCTGCTTCATTACAACAATTAGCACAAAGCTACCAACACTATCTTCGTGAGCAAGAAATGCTCCTTCCTTCTATTTGTTATACTGCAAGCTTACGGCGTACACATCATGAGTATCGACTTGCGCTTGTAGGCCAGAGTCCTAGTGAGATGCTAGAGCAGTTGAATGCCTATCTTCATGGGACACGACTGCATAATCTAGCAATCGGTAATGGGGTACCAGAAATCAGGCCACCTATTGTGTTTGTCTTCTCGGGGCAGGGAGCACAATGGACAGGAATGGGGCGACAACTCTCCAGTCAATACAGTGTCTTCCACCAAGCGCTAAAAGAATGTGATCACCTTTTTCAACAGTGTGCCCAATGGTCCCTCCTGGACGAATTAGTTGCAGATGAAGAACAGTCACGTTTTGAGGAGACGGAGATTGCTCAACCTCTATTGTTTGCATTCCAAGTAGCCCTGACGCGCCTTTGGCACTCCTGGGGCATAATACCAGATATCGTCATTGGTCATAGTGTCGGAGAAGTTGCGGCTGCACATGTAGCTGGCATACTTACGCTAGCAGATGCTATAAAGATCGTTTTTCACCGCAGTCACCTGATGCGCCAAGCCAGCAATCAGGGACGGATGGCCGTTATTCATCTTTCCAGCAGTGAGCTTGAAGCCAAACTCGCTACCTATGATGATCACAGACTTTCTATAGCGGCCATTAATAATCCATTTGCAACTGTTATCACTGGAGATGTGCAAGCGCTTAACAATCTACTAGAAGAACTGGACAAGCAAAATATTTCATACCAATGTATACCTGTATGTTATGCATTTCATAGTCATCAGATGGAGCCTTTCAAGAAAGCATTGATTCAGGCCCTCTCTACTATCTCTCCTCAGCCTGGACATACACAGATGATTTCAACAGTTACTGGAAAACCTTGTGATTGGCAGCAGCTAGATGCCAATTACTGGGGACAAAATATGCGTGATCCAGTACGGTTTGCAGCGGCAATCCAGGCACTTCCTGCTGATGAGGCATATACCTTTCTTGAAATCAGTCCTCATGCCGTTTTAACGCGAGATATTGATCAGTGTCTCACAGCATACCAACGTCAAGGCTTCGTCATCCCTTCCTTACGCAAAAATCAACATGAGCAAAAAATGCTCTATCTGGCATTGGGCAAGCTCTATTGTCTGGGCTATCCTATGCCCTGGCAACAACTCAATCCAGGAAAGTATCAGTGTGTCAATCTTCCCTCATATTCCTGGCAACGTGAACGCTTCTGGCTGGCAAATTATAAATCTCTACCTGCTCAGACGGCTATCTCCTCCTCTCTAAGCGGCACGTCACTAGTAGACAGGCAACTCGAAGAGGCAACCCCGCCTCAACAGCAAGTAGCTACACAACTCACTCCTAAACAGATCTACCTAGCAGCGGAAGCAACAGAGCAACCCCGACTGCTAGAGCAATTCATACGCTCTCTTGCCGCAAACGTGTTGGGCTTTAACGAAACGAGACTCAATGCGAACACTTCTCTGCAAAAAATGGGAATGGACTCTCTGCTAGCGATTGAGCTGAAAAATGTATTGGAACAGGAGTGGGGTGTTTCACTGAATCTCACAAGCCTGCTACAAGGCATGAGCGTCACACAGATCTGTAATTGCATAACAGAGAAATTACAGAAAGACAATATGGATCTTCTAAAGCACAAAACTTCATCGCCAGTAGTTAATCAGGGAAATGGTCCTGTAGTATTACCTTTAGCACAAAAAAAGTATATTCCGCTGGCACCTGCTCAACAACGTCTCTGGCTTCTGGACCAACTCTATCCAAATAGCGCTATGTACAATGAATTCATGGCGCTGAGGCTACAAGGAACCGTTGATCTTAGCGCTCTAGAATGGAGCATCAATGAAATTGTCCGACGTCATGAAATCCTGCGTACAACATTCCATATGCAAGAAGGACAGCCTATACAGCGTATTCATGACTGGAAGTTGATACCTATACAGGTACATCAACTGACACATGTTTCTCCAGAACAACGTGAAAGTCAAGCTGCCAAATTCTTGGAAGAAGAAGTCCGTAAGCCATTTCAACTTGATCGTGGGCCTCTTCTGAGAGTCCATCTCGTTAAGCTAGGTGACCATGAACATATCTTGGTACTACTCTTCCACCATATTATTATTGATGCCTGGTCAGCTGGCATTTTCTATGAGGAGCTAGGGCACCTCTATAACGCTTTCCTTCAGGGCACTCAAGCCCCACTAGCAAAACTCCCACTCCAATATGCAGACTTTGCAATCTGGCAACACCAGCAGTTTCAGGGAGAAGATTTCGTCAGACAGGTTGATTACTGGCGGCAGCAATTAGCAGATGCGCCTACAACTCTGGACTTGCCATTTAGCCGCTCCAGGCCAGCGCGACAAACCTACCAGGGAGCACACTACACCTTCAGGTTACCAGCTATGCTATCACAGCAATTGCTAGATCTCAGCCTACAAGAAGGAGTCACTCTATTTATGACCCTTCTCTCGGCATTTCAGGTACTACTCTACCGCTATACTCATCAAGAAGATCTCTTAATTGGTGTGCCAATAGCCCAGCGAAATCATCTTCATCTAGAAAAGCTCATTGGCTTTTTCATTAATACGGTTGTCCTACGAGCCGACCTGTCTGGAAACCCAACATTTCGTGATTTACTGACTCGCGTACGTCAGGTAACACTAGATGCCTATGCTCATCAAGATGTGCCTTTCGAACACCTTGTTGCGCTCATGCAACAAGAACGTGATCCAAGTCGTTCTCCTCTCTTCCAGGTGATGTTTGTTATGGAAAAAGATTCATGGAGTCAAGCAACCCTGACCGGAGTAGAGTTATCGCCATACGAACTCGAAAGTGGACATGCCATCTTTGATCTTGTCCTTTCAATGACTGCTCATGAGCACGAACTTCAGGGCTCACTTGAATATAATACGGCGCTATTTACTCATGACACTGCTAAAAATATTGTTCAGCACTTCTTGCTACTACTAGAACAGATCGTCATAGATCCAGAGCAGCACATTGACGCCTTTTCGCTCATCACTGAGACAGAACGACAATTGTTGCAGCAATGGAACCAGACAGAAATGCCCTCTGCCCCAGAAATCTGTCTGCAACGGTATTTTGAGGAGCAGGTCGAACGCAATCCCGAAGCCATTGCGGTTGCCGATCAAGAACAGTGTCTCACCTATGAAAAGATCAATAGAAGAGCCAATCAACTTGCGCATTATCTACAGCAGGTATACAAAATTGGACCTGATATACCAGTTGGTCTTTATATGGAGCGTTCAATAGATCTTTACATCGCGCTCCTAGCAATTTTGAAGGCAGGAGGAGCATATGTTCCATTAGATCCAACTTATCCGATGCAACGCCTCTCGTATATGCTCAAAGACGC
>CBJMBI010000008.1:0-24619 GCA_966427955.1 uncultured Ktedonobacterales bacterium | reverse complement strand
CCCGAGACAAAAGCAGCAGGAAGTAGCCGATATTGATCACTGAAGACACAAGTCAGAGCAATATTGACAGTCAAAATGAGTGTCAGCGCTCCAAATGGTGGCTGCCAGCGTTTCACCAGTAGCAAGAGAAAACCCATCATTATCCCCGATTGTAGCAAAATTCCTGCAAGCCCAAGAGTTTGTTGAATATTAGTGCTAGCCTGTGTTACCAATTTGACGTGTACGAATGGATGGGCATATTCAGTGAAGAATGTGAAAAATGAGTAAATGGCAATAAAAGATATAATCATTGGAAATAATGTTGCCCAACTGGATTTTAGTCCCTTATCTGGACAATGCCAAGCAGCCCGAAAGGGTCCACTCACAATCATTACGCCACTGAATGCTAACAATAGATGAGTCGGACTGAGCAGGGCATCAGTACTCTTTTCAATGCCGAACAGAATATGCCAAATCATATCGGCTATCCCACCGATTAAGAAAAGTGGTATCCCGACGAGAGACAGCTCATAGCCAGCCGGAATAGCTTCCCGCCAGTTATAGCCTCGCTGACAGTTAATGGCAACTGCCCCAACAATTGCAATAGCACAGGCAAGGTAACCAGAGTAGAGGGCGGCATGCCAGGGTGTGAAGAAGCTTTCCAACTGTGGAATGTGAGCATGTGCCCAGCCATCGAGATGGACCCCTCCGATAAACCAACTAGTTAGAAGAATCATAAACAGATCGAATTTGATACCGCTGATATATTGTTGGGCGGTTGCTTGTGAGCTAGATGGTTTGGCAGGTAGAGATGCGGCCATAGATTATCCTTTCTGGCGGCCCGTATGCCTTTGAGGTATGGAGAAAGAAAACTGCCCGCGAGGCAGAGTTTGTACTAGTAGAGATTGTAGCACAGTTTGACCAGAACAGGTCATGGACGTAGGCGTAGTTGGTAAGCAGGCACACTAACTCCTTAGGTTGTATGACATATGCAAACAATTCTTGGAAGATAGTCTATTTTGGCGCAAAAAACCTCTTGACAAATCCTTTATACAGGAGTAAAATGAGTCCATCCTACTGATGGAAATGAAATGCGGTAGGATGGACCGATTTTCTTCCAGTCCTGTCGGTCGGCGTAATTGGGTCCTGCGCGGCAGATGTCTATGAATCCCGCTAGGTCCGTGAGGAAGCAACGGTAGTAGACCTCTCTGGGTGACGTGGGACGGCCTGATTACGCTGCCCGGCAGGACTGGGGGAAAATCGGTTTTCTACGTCATGTCTTCTTCCTTAACATAGCGCGTGGGCTTGTCATGAGGATTTTCAGGCGGGAGTTTCGTTTATGGCCTCACAGTCGCTTTATCGTAAGTGGCGCTCACAGACCTTCGGAGATCTTGTCGGTCAAGAGCCAGTTATTCGCACACTGAAAAACGCGCTCAGCAGTGGCAACTTAGCCCATGCCTACCTCTTTACTGGTCCAAGAGGGACAGGTAAGACCAGTACGGCGCGTCTCCTCGCAAAGACAATCAATTGCCTCCACCCAAAAGATGGTGAACCATGTAACGACTGTGAACAGTGTCATGAGATTACAATAGGCAGCTCTTTTAATGTGATTGAGATTGATGCCGCCTCCAATCGTGGTATTGATAGCATTCGTGAGTTGCGCGAAAAGGTCATGGTGCCTCCTGCAAACGGAAAATATAAGGTCTATATCCTCGACGAAGCACATATGTTGACCACCGAAGCCTTCAATGCCCTATTGAAGACACTAGAAGAGCCTCCCCCACATGCTATCTTTGTGATGGCAACAACTGATGTGCATAAAATGTTGCCCACAGTGCTTTCGCGTTGCCAGCGTTTTGACTTCAAGCGCTTTTCAACTCGCCAAATCGTGGATCGTTTACGCTTCGTAGCTGAACAAGAACAAGTAACGCTTGAAGCTGGAGCGGCTGAACTGATTGCACGTGCAGCGGCGGGCGGTATGCGTGATGCTCTCAGCCTATTAGATCAGGCAATTGCCTATTCTGGCAACGAGATCTCGCTCAATCAGGTCCAAGTAATGCTTGGAGTTGCCGACCCGCGTGCGATTCAAAAATTTGTGAGTCATATCGCTAACTTAGATAGTCCCGCTGGATTGCACTTAATTCATGAACTATCAGAATCTGGAGCCGATTTGCGCCAGATCAACACGCAAGTTGCTGAGTACTACCGGGCGATGATGTTGACCAGGGCAGGGGCAAATATTGCCGAAATCTTGGATCTAACGGAAGACGAAAGTAGCGAGATTAGGCAAGCAGCACAATGGTTCTCCCTGGAGGAATTAACCGAATGTGCGCGTATCTTTGCGCAAAATGATCTGGTGCAGAAAAGCCAAGGTACACCCCAGCTTGGCCTGGAATTGGCTCTGCTAGCTTGTATAGATCTTCATCGTCGTATACAATCCGGCCAATCAATCTCACCTATGGCATCTGCTCCTATTGTGCGGCCAAGTCAGGCTCCTGCCCAGAATCATATGCATCCGAGTGGGATGAACGGAACTCCGGTTGCTGCACCTTCCCATGGGTCAGCCACTCCCGAGTTTCGCTCCGCTGCTTCCTCCGTGCCAATGAAGAACACATCAGTTCCAAGACCAGAAGCCAAATTGAGAGATGCAGATCCATCATCGCCTAATTGGAGCGATGTGCCACTACCAGGTAAACCCAAAGAACAAGATGTGTCAGAGTCATCTTCTAGCTCTCACAATCAAGCAACTCCAGTGGTCAACCCTATTCCCAAAGAGAGTGTACCGCCTATATCTCAACCGCAAGTTGTCCCACAACAGGACCAGACCACACAACCTACAGAGACTAGTGCTGGGGCAGTGAACGATGAGGCACCAACGCTAACAATAGAAGAAGTCAGAGAACATTGGGAATATATCAAGAAGCGGGTCAAGTCGAAAAAGGATGGAGCGAAAATTGCTGCCCTGCTTAACGGATATATCATTATAGGTGTGGAGGGAACGCAAGCGCTCCCTGTTGTAGTCATTCGTGCGAATGCTGATTTCTATTATACTACCTTACAACAGAATACATCACATCATGCAACGGTAGAATGGGCAATGAAGGTTGAATTGAAGCGGGAGTGTAGATTACGTTTACTTGGACCGGGATCATCTGGGTCAGTACTAGCTTCCATTCCACCATCACCACCGCGTAATCCTGATGCCTCTCTATCTACTAGTACAATTGCCAAAACGTCGCAGCGTTCGCCTTATCGAGAGCAGCCTATAACTACACCTGAGGTACGATTAGTCTCTCCAAAAGATCAGGCGCGGGACATCCAGAACATGCAAGTGACAGGTTGGTCACAGAAGCAAAATTCCCAAACCTCTGTAGTGTCTTCTATTGCCACAACTGAAGCGTTTCATCCCTCACCTCTTGCCATAACGAGTGTTATGAGAGACAATATAACCGGAGTGTCATCTCCAACAGGTGAAACTCGTCAACAAATTGCTGCTAAGAAAGTGAAGTCCGATCAGGTAGTTCAGGAAACCATGCGGATGTTTAAGGCAGAAATTAAGAATATTCAATTGAAGTAAGGAGCCATTATTTATGAATATGCGTGAAATTCAGAAGATGCAACAGAGACTACTGAAGATGCAGGAGGAGCTGGAAGCAACCCAGTTTACTGGTACTGCGGGTGGTGGCGCAGTAACGATCTCCATGAGTGGGAAATATGAGATTAGCTCGGTCAAAATTGATCCAGAGGCATTTAGTGCCGAAGATATTGAAGAGCTAGAAGTGATGGTGAAAGTAGCAGCCAAAGATGCTTTTGACAAAGTAACAGAGGCTCAACAGAAGCTGCTCAGCGGCGCTACTGGCGGTATGAGAATACCTGGATTGTTCTAAGACGATGAGTGATGTGGCACCTCCTGTGGCTGCTTTAGTCGAGGAATTTTCCAAGTTACCTGGTATTGGCATCAAGACGGCCCAACGCCTGACCTTTTTTATTCTTCGGAGTCCGACGGACCAGGCACGTCGTCTAGCAGAAGCCATCATGCGCGTAAAAGAGAGTATAGTCTACTGTTCACGTTGTTTTAACATAACAGAAGCTGACCCATGTTCGATCTGTGCTAATCCTGCTCGTGATCAAGATGCCATTTGTGTAGTTGAAGAGCCAATGGATGTCCTTGCCCTGGAAAAAACAGGAGTCTACAAAGGATTGTATCACGTATTACATGGGGCTCTTTCGCCATTAAATAGCATTGGTCGTAAAGATATTCGCATTGATGAACTTTTGAAGCGTCTTGCAAGTGGTACAACCAGCGAAGTCATTCTAGCAACCAATCCGGGCTTTGAGGGCGACTACACAGCCCACTTTATCAAAGATGCCATTAGAGTTGAACTAAATCTTCCACAGCTGCGTGTCACATCATTAGCCCGTGGCCTGCCTCTTGGTAGCGAACTGGAATATGCTGATGAAGGGACCCTTGGGCGTGCTCTTGAGGGACGACGAGATCTATAGCAATATAGGCATAGTTCATGAATGGATTCGGCCCAAGTCAACTATGCTGTGGTAGAATAGTAATTAGTTAATAGGTGTTTGAGATCAAGAAACGAGGTAGGCTTATGACAAGTGATCAACTCAAGGCAGCATACGAGGCTGCACAAAAGCTCTCTCTCAAAGATCAAGACATGCTAGCCAAAGACATTTTAGCGCGGATTGAGGAGATGGAGTGGGATGAAAAGTGGGAAGAAGCGTTTGCACAGCCTGTAGAAGAAGGGAGTTCTATGTGGAAGATTGAACAAGAGGCAAAGACTAATATAGAGGTTGGCAATGTTATTGCTTATGTGCCGGGTAAGAGCCTGTCGGAACTATTTGGTGTCGATCCATTGGGGAACGCAGGAAGTTGAAAAGTCGCTTTGAGCCAAAGTTTCGGGATTTCTATTGTCAACTTCCTCTCCATGTCCAGCGTCAGGCAAATAAGTGTTTTGAACTCTTTGTCTCTGATAATTATCATCCTAGTCTCCAATTCAAATGTGTTAGTAAGAGCCAATCCAAGTATTCTATTCGCATCAACAATAGCTACCGTGCGCTAGGGTATGTAGGTGAGGATCATGTCACTTGGTATTGGATAGGGCCTCATGACGAATACATGCGGCGAATACGTAAGTAAAGTACAAGCGGGCTATCCATTTCCGGTTTTTAGTCCTTTTCAAAGAAAAGGTTAGGGAAGGCTTTGAGACGAAGCTACAATCTGATTCGATTTATTGTAGGTGTATCTCCAGAATGCCTTGTATATGACCGTAGAGTATTTAGCTAGAATTAAAATCTCCCCCTTGGAGAGGATAGAATGAGTAAGAAGGAAAAAGTCTCAGTAGATCGCAATAGTATTACTTTTGCGGCTGGTATGACAGAACGCGAGAAAGCCATGGAATTGGCGCTAACCCAGATCGAACGTCGGTTTGGTAAAGGGGCAATCATGAAACTGGGGGATGCTGCCAAAGTCAATGTTGAAGCTATTCCCACTGGGTCAATTGCCTTAGATCTTGCTCTGGGGGTTGGTGGTGTCCCTCGTGGGCGTATCACTGAAATATATGGTCCAGAATCTTCTGGTAAAACAACCCTTTGCCTGCATGTAATTGCCAATGTTCAGAGAGCAGGTGGGTATGCAGCTTTTGTAGACGCAGAGCATGCACTTGATCCCTCCTATGCGGTCAAATGTGGAGTTGATACTAATAATCTGCTTATTTCTCAGCCGGACACTGGTGAGCAAGCCTTTGAAATTGTCGACGCTCTGGTACGCAGCAATGCAATTGACGTTGTGGTCATTGACTCGGTGGCTGCACTGACCCCACGGGCAGAAATCGAGGGCGATATGGGCGATACCCATGTTGGTCTACAGGCTCGCCTAATGAGTCATGCACTACGTAAGCTTACCAGTGCCATCAACAACTCTCGCACGACCGTCATTTTCACGAACCAGTTGCGTGAGAAGATTGGTGTAATGTTTGGCAATCCTGAGACAACGACAGGCGGAAAAGCGCTCAAATTTTATGCTTCGGTGCGCCTGGATATCCGCCGTACGGACTCAATCAAGCAGGGTCAGGACGTTGTCGGTAGCCGCACACGTGTACGCGTAGTGAAGAACAAAGTGGCCCCTCCATTTAAAACAGCTGAATTTGACATTATGTATAGTGAGGGTATTTCTCGCGAAGGTGGTCTGATTGACTTGGGCTTGGAAATGGGACTAGTCAAGAAGAGTGGCTCTTGGTTTACAGTTGGTGATATTCGGCTGGGCCAGGGACGTGAGAATGCTAAAGAGTTTCTGCGTCAGAACAGCGATGTGGCGAGTGCCCTTGAGGAACAGATCCGTGGTAATATTACCTCCTTCAAGCCTACTGAAACCGAGAGTATAGAGGAAGAGGAAGAAGAACTCGAAGACGTAGAGCTGTTGGAAGAGGAACAATAATTCAGCCGTTGAAGCGGGTATGAGACGACATATCACGCCCGCTTGCTTTGTGATCTTTGCCTTTAGCCACCAATTGCGTAGCCTGTCCTATTCAACTGCTGGCTGGAGGTCAGATTCGCACTAGGGTTTGGGCCTTGTTCAGGTGCTACGGGCGTAGAATTGACTCCACCTACAATCATGGCAAGTTCTTCATCAGAAAGCTCTTTGCCCTGGCTTTCATGCCTATGAATAGTATTTTTCAACTCGGACTTCTTTAAGTAACTTAGCATATATATCCTTTCTTACATATATATAACAGCTTGTAGAATGATGTGGCTGATCACAGTCATACTCTACCATGGGATTAGGGTGTGCAAAGTGATCTCCTTCACTGTGACACTGTGAAGTAGGACATAAGGAATCATTGCCAAGCTCGTCTCAACCCCAAGTCTTAGTTGCTGCAATGTTCCTGTTGGTCTACTAGGTTGACGGATTGGGAGCAGCAGGCTATGATCCATAGGTAGACCAAATTCATCGATTCTAGTAAACTATAAAGGCTTCAACTTGTCCTATGATGAAACAATTACGGGGGCGTAACCTCAAACATCCGGGCTGTTTGATCGGAGTTACAACTGGCCTAACCATTGGCATTATCCTTGCAGGTATTTTGGCCGCTGTCTTCAATGTTCTTCTCAACATCGTACTGCTAATTTGGCTAGGTCTAACTGTAGGGCTTGGTGCTATTGGCTGGATTGTTGGGAGTCATCTTTCATCGAAGTTCCCAGCAGAGGAAGAACTGTCTGAGGGAGGGAGTTCGACATAATGGTCTGCTCTAGTAATCTCATCAACAAAGAGACAGAACTCTCTTTTCTTGGCGAAATTGCTCAAAAGAGCAAGCATTACCTGTATTAGGAATTCTTCTTTGAGAATTTGAAAGCTCTGAAATTGATTGATAAACTCTGGAAACTTGTCTCAATTTATGGTATACTGAACTCTGCTCCGCTATCCTGATGACCCAAGGGTTGTAGCTATTAGTCAGAGATGCGTGATCCTCTAAAGCAAAGGGGCTTGTGATGAGCCAAGCCTGGATCTGACTAGATGCAGTCCTCAGAGGCAACTCTAAGGCAAGAACAAACAAAGAAGGCTGGGGACTGTTTCTCCCCCAACTCCGTGAACGGGATCGGTCTCCGAGAACTTTTGATTATCAGTTTTACTTGGATCATTATATTAAAGGAGGCATGATTATGCCTTATAACGAATTTTCGCGCCCTATCTCAGCCGATTTAGTCCCAATTGGAAGTGTTTGTGAGTGGTGTGGCAAGCCAGCAGAGCAACAACTGACAGCTATTGGTGGAATCTATCACAATGAGAGTGGACTCTTTTGCCGTTCCTGTGGTGAGCAGTTTTTACAAGGTGTTATCGCTTCTCTGCATTCCCAGCAAGCTGTAACGCCTTCTCCAGAACACTATTAGAGCGAAAGTCAGCGGTACTGCCTAGCAGTATTCCCGTCGAAACTTTGTGCTTCAACTGTAAGTTTTTCTGCATTTTATTCCCAGCTTGGCTCATCATCAAAGGTTTGTAGCGAAAGCAACAGGAGTTTTTCCAAGAAACACTGTTTTTTGGAAAAACTCCTAACTTTTTACTATCTTTTTGTCTGGGCATACCGTTTTCTATACTATTCAATTTCAAGATCAGTGGATTGAAATCAGAGTGGCGTGAGAATTGAGTAGTTTTACCCTCTTCACAGTGAGTCTGAGATGTGTTATAATGCCTTTCGTCAGGGCCCATAGCTCAGCGGTTAGAGCAGGGAGCTCATAACTCCTTGGTCGCTGGTTCGATCCCAGCTGGGCCCATTTTTCGTTTACCGATCTCCTGCTACTGCAGCTTCCTCCAACTGGAGCGAGAGCATGCGCGAGACGCTCTCACGCATGGACGTCCCATAGATCACCTGCGCTTCACTCATCGTTACCCTGTTATGCGTAATCACAATAAACTGCGTATGTTGCGCCAAGCGCTTCAAGATATCACAGAAACGCGTAACATTTGATTCATCTAATGCTGCATCTACTTCATCCAGTAGACAGAATGGTGGTGGGTTGATTTCCAGTAGGGAGAAAAGCAGTGCCGCGGAGACTAGTGCCCTCTCGCCGCCGGAAAGTAGTGATAAATCCTGGACCTTTTTGCCTGGTGGCTGTACGATGACTTCCACGCCAGCAGGCATGCCGGAAGGAGCTAGTGAATTCTCATCACTACTTTTTGTTGCTACTAGTTCAAGACGTGCCATGCCACCATTAAAGAGGGTAGTGAAGTGTTCGCGGAAGCGTGTATTGACTGCTTGGAAGGTTAGCTCAAATTGGCGTGCCATTGTGAGATCAAGCTGTCCGATGATTGAGTGCAGTTGTGAGGCTGCTTGGTCCAGATCGATAATCTGGGAGGAGAGAAAATCGTAACGTGTCTTGGTCTCCTCATAGAGCTGTGGTGCATTGACATCGCACCCACCCATGACTTTCAAACGATTGCGTAAGATCTCAATACGACGACGATAGCGCTTAAGTTGTGCTTCCTCCTCGCTGGAGAGGTTGCTGGCTTTTTCTGTCCCCTCCCCAATGGACGCGATAATTCGGGTCCCTACGCTCTCAGGTGCTGAAGCGCTAGGGTCAGATCCCGATTTATCGGGTGAAGAGGTAGGGACCTGATTTATCACGTCCATCGGGTCAGAGATCCCCATCTCCTCTTGTAACTGTACGAATAGTGTTTCCACTGCATCGTGTGCACGCTGGCTCTCCAGAAGTAAATGACGGTAAATGCTTTCCTGCTGACTCAAGCTCTGTTGTGTCTGGGTACGCTGCTGTTCCACGGATGAGATTTGCTGGTCGACCTCTGCAATTTGTCCCTCGATGGTGTGTAATTGATCGATCAATTCTTGCCTACGATTGCGAGCTGCTTCAAGGGCTGAGCGATGTTCGAGGATTGTTTTCTGAAGTGTCTGATGGCGTTGTTCAGCTTCTTTCATGCGGACTACTTGCTGTTCGAGCTGTGATTTTAAGTCCTGTGCCTGTATCTGCTGATTTGCTAGTTGCTGGCGCAACGATTTGGCTTCCTGGCGCTTAACTGCAAGAGCTGTCCTTGCCCTGCCAAGCTCATCTTGCTGGCGACGAAATGCGGTAGCCCGCTCCTCCATTTCTATTTGGAGTGTTTCCACCAGACCAGTCATCTCGCGCTGAGACTTTTCATGCGTACGTACACGTTCTTGAACTGCCTGTATTTCCTGCTCCAGTCCAGCAATTTCGGCAGTCAGTTGTTGCTCGACAGAAGCGGCCAAGCGTATCTCCGTTTGTAAACGATCTAGGTCTCGTTGTGAGTTATTAATAGCTTTATTATACTCGTTAATACGACTGACTATCTTATGGAGTTCTTTATCAACTGTGGCTTGCTCTACACGTCTGGCCTCCTGACTGCGTCGTATCTCGCTAATCAAGCTATTAATCTTGTCAATCAGTGCTGTATGCTCCTCTAACTGCTGAGGAAGTTCGCGCAATTCGCGTTCATATGCCAACAATCCCTGCTGTGCACCATCTTTACCAGAACCGCCCGTGAGCCAGCCATTTACATGAAGAACTTCACCTTTAAGGGTAACAACCGACGTAAAAGGTAAATCTGTATCGGATGATAGACTAAGGTTTAAAGCCCAGGTCAGCAATTCGCTAGCAGAACTCATATCGCGTGCAATGACACTACCATGGAGCATTCTCCGGAAGAGTGCAGTGTATCGTGAATCACACTGAATGAGCTGCCAGGCAAAACCGAGAATATTGTCAGACAATGCAGGAAAGGCTGCTAAGAACCGCTGAAGAACTGCAACTTCAACTTGCTCTTGGATCGTACTGACTTCACTGGACTCCTCGTCTCCCTCCGCACGCTCTAGCCAGACGACCATCACCTTTCCCAATTTTGTATTCTGCAAGTACTCCAAGCATTGTTGAGCGTTCTCTAGCGTTTGGACAACCACTGCTTGCATATATGGTCCTAGAGCAGCCTCCAGAGCCAGTTCCATCCCCGCAGTCACTACGGCCAATTGTGGGATAGGACCAATCAGACCGGGGATTCCAGATGGAGCACGTAGCAATGCACGAACTCCATCGCTATATCCACTCAGATTTTGCCGCCAGCTTTTGAGCATATTGAGACGGTCAGAGATGGTGCGTTTGTGTCGCTCCGCTTCAGCCAGTGTGGTTTTGAGACGATCCATTTCTACCTGAGCATCTGTAATAATTTGTGCTATGCTCTGCTTACGCTGTATTAACTGTTGCTCTTCATTCCGTGCTGAATCTAGTCGTGCTTGCTCTTCTACAAGACGTGTCTCAATAGTACGTAGCGATTGTTGAACGTGGCCAATAGTATCGCGCCGTGCTGCTAATGTACGATTGCGTTCACCTAGTTGTTTCTGCAATCGTCCAAGCTCAGTTTGCGTTGAGCCTAGACGAGCCTGAACCTGAACAAGGTCGTTCTGAGCAGCCCGCAAACGTCGCTGATCCATCTCATAATCTTTTTGGGATTGAGCAACCTTGGCTTCCAAAGATGCCAGATTTGCAGCCCCATTATCTAAGGCTTCATCTGAGAGATCGCATTGCTCTTCTAGATCAATATTCTTCTTTTGAATAGTAATTAAGCGTTCACGAAGTCGACGTTCTTCCTGCTGAAAATCATGATGCTGACGCTCTAATCCCACAACACGCTCTTCGCTTACAGCTAGATCTCGCTCAATTTTCTGGACTAAGGCATTGGCCTCACCATAAGCCTTGCGAACTTCACGGATACGTACCTGTATTTGCTCTCGAGTACTACGCAGCGTATTCCCGCGCTCTTGCAAGGCCTTTAGTGCAGACTCAACCTGACGAATCTTCTGAGCCTGCTCTTGCTCAGACAATTCAGCATGTTCTCGGAGTGTTCGCAACCGACGCCATTGGAGGGCATACCATGAAAGCTGAACATCTTGCAGTTCGCTAGTAAGCTGAGCAAACTCGATGGTCCGGCGAGCCTGTTCAGCCAGTGGTGCCAGACGTGGCTCAATCTCACTCACAATATCGCGAAGTCGTCCCAGATTGTGCTCTGTCTGCTTCAGGCGGTTCTCAGCATCGGCTCGTTGCACCTGGAAAGGACGGATACCGGCGGCATCCTCAAATAACCCTCGTCTCTCTTCAGCACGCAAACTCAAAGCTGCATCAATTAATCCCTGACCAACAACAGTATAAGAATCGTGTCCAATACGTGCCTGAGCTAGTAGTAGAACAACATCTTTCAGGCGTACTTTCTGCTTATTTATCAAATATTCGCTATCACCTGATCGATAGCAGCGCCGGGTGACAGTAATTTCGCTATACTCAGAAGGGAGCCAACCTGTACTATTATCCAATGTCAACGAGACTTCAGCCATTCCAAGAGGCGCACGTCCTTGTCCACCAATAAAAATAATATCCTCGCTTTTCCTGCCACGTAACTGGCGCATATTCTGTTCGCCCAGAACCCAGCGCATAGCATCGGCAACGTTTGATTTGCCAGAACCGTTTGGTCCAACGACTGCTGTGATACCTGAACTAAATTCGAGAATGGTACGTGAGGCAAAACTCTTGAAACCTAGCATTTCGAGACGTTTGAGATACATTGCCTCATCTGGTCCTTCCTAAAAACATGGGAGATGCAATTGAACGGCTCCGATATTACCATAGAGCAACCAATATTACTACAGAGCGTACCGAAATTCTTTGTCAGAACGTTTTGTAAATGCTACTGTATTGGCAAAGGATTGAATTTATAGCCCTATAGTATTTACTCACCAGCCTCTAAGTGGCTTTAATTCATTGATCCAAGATTATCTATCTTGTTATTTTCTTGTTTTGCCAATTCAAACAGAAGCATTTTCGTTTGCCGTATGCTAAAACAGAGAGATAGTTGTAACCACGATAAAGAAAGGAGGTATTGCAGTGTTCCAAAAAGCGGTAGCTCTAGTCTTACTTGTGCTCGGTATAGGAACCATCATTCTTGGATTGATCATAGGAAGCAGACCTGAGCCAGTTTCATATCAGCAAGCTGGTCAAGAACCAATTGCTCGCTTCGTTATCGCGCAAAATGGAACTGGATACCTACAAGTGGTTGGAGATCCAGCGATTTACATTCTTAATACTAACCTCTTTTCCCCTAAAATCGATAGTTACCGGTTATTTGCCCAAGGTTACCAGCAAGTGGGTCTTGTCTATGACAAAAATCAGATCATTCATGTGCATACCAATGCCAGAGATACAGGAGAGACCATAGAAGGTGCAGGTTATCGTATTGTATCAATTACATTTATGAATGACACAGGAGCACAGCAGATATATGATACCGAAGAATACAAGCTGCATCCTCACGATTACGATCTTGATTATTGGCCGATCGGCCTAGCAGTGATCGGCATAGGAATAATCCTGATTAGAGTTAGCGCTGGCTTATCAAATCTCAAAGAGGAGTCATCATCCTACCTGAATATTACACTTGATGGGTCATTCGCTTAGAAGCTATTGTGAGGACTTAACTGACGCCTTTTTAACTTGTCCACGAGTCTGTCGAGCAGCATCCAGTCTTCTGGGTGCTGCTCTTTGTATCAAGAGACTATCTTGCCAGGGTAGACGGATCTCTAGTTTCCAGGGCCACCAGAGAGTAAAGCCTAGCCAGGCAAGTGATAAAAACAGGAGAAGTCCACTGAAAGAGTCAAAAAAGGACAGATGCGAGAAGAAGAAACTACTCAAGTTTGCCAAGAGGCCACCTAGTAGGCTTGGAAAGAGAATGCCAAGAATTGGCAGCAGAGTAGCCAGATTTAAGGAAGCGCAACATATGAGGATAAGTAGTGCCATACGAGACTTCAACTCTGCACGGAGAAAAGTTAGACTCAACAATAGGCATCCTAACGATAGTGGGGTCCCTGAGAGCAAAGCGAGTCCACAAATTTCCAAAGTCTCTAGGGATGCAAGCCCTACCTCCGAAAGGAGTTTATTTACCAGAGACTCGTTATTGATGGAAGGAAGTGTCACATGTGCAAGTGATGGGATCAACGTTGAACCGCAAGCTTGGCCAGCTAACTTACATCCATTGTCCATGACATTGCCTATACTGGAAGTGGCACTATTTATTCCTGACAGAGCTTGATTGATAGCTGTCTGTACCTGACCATTGAGACCAGAAAGCTCACCCATCAGCTTAAACATCCAGGGAAGAAAGTAGATATTGATTGTAACTACTCCAGTCACCATAACCAGAGTTCCTAACAGGAGCATCATTACTCCAAGTCTCCCAACGATCCCAGGACGCAGTAGGTACTGGAGATATAAACCAAGCATTCCTGCTACTAGCACAAGAACCCCAAGAAGCACTATCCAATTAGAAAGTACCCAATTCGGAGCCTGAGGGGAGGAATGTAACAATGCCGCTCCATATCCCCCTGTAGCAATTAAGCCGCCAAGGAAGAGTGAAATGCCACTGATACGCAGAGATGCTTGAGAGAAAGCGTGAAAGGACCGATGAAGCAATGAATAGGACTGGCGAAGGGACCGGAAAAAGAGACGCAGCGATACCATTCTTTACTCTCCTATTATTGAGCTTATATTACAATCAGCTATTATTGAACTATTTTTTAGCATATTGCTAACGTGTAGTTGATGTGGATGATATCGAGCCAACTTGTAAGTACAAAATCATACTACATAAAAATTCTATTCAGGTAAGTAAGGAAGAACAAGGGGGAAAGGGGGACAATTGAAGCTGAAAATAGAAAACAACCTGCATGGCCATTTCCATGCAGGTTGCTAGAAGAATTTATCGATTGCAGACCCAAGGAAGCCCCTTACTGCTAAGAACAGAGTTAATAGAATCCTTTTGTCTAGCAGAGAAGCAATTTAACTATTGCGCAGCTGGCAGCGCTGTGGACGTTAGAAGTGCATCCAAAGTAGCCTTGCGGATACGATAAGCCTGACGAAGGCCTCGATGTGGTAAAGCAATTGCTTCAAGCACACCATTTTTGATCCAACGTCTCACTGTAGTATCATCTACTCGCAACTGTTGTGCAACTTCATGGACTGTAAGTAATTCTTCATTTAACTGTGCCACGATAACCTCTTTCTGGTCCTTTTCTTTTAGAAATCAGACCCATGTACTATTTTTTGATCTATAGTCATGTATGCAAAGCATACATACTATCATTTGAATATGCTGCCAACTGTACAATTTTATAGCAGCACTGGCTACCTCTGTTAGTAATGTTGTCTGTGCGCTAATGGTACGATCAGATTATAGCGCATTAGAAGTGAATTGCACCTCTTTTATCCACCAATCATTGACATGCTGCGATTAGCTCGTTTAAACTGCTTATCGCCAATGGAGTGCTTAAGTTCTTTATGCCAGATAGCCTGACGAAGTGTATGTGCCAGTGTCTCGTCATTAGCTCCCGAGCGGATAACCGAACGGAGATCGGTTTCTTGGGTGGCGAAAAGGCAGGTACGGAGCTGGCCATCAGCTGTGAGACGGATACGATCGCAAGAAGAACAGAATGGTTCACTCACAGGATTAATGAAACCCACTTCACCAATCCCATCGCTGAAGGTATAGCGTCGTGCAGTCTCTGAAGGGTCTGTGCTAATAATCGGCTGGAGTGGCCCATACTCGTCTTCAATGATCTGTTTGATTTCACTACCTGTCAGAATATCTTCTTTACGCCAGATCTGATCAGCATCAAGGGGCATAAATTCGATCCAGCGAACAAGATATCCTTTCTGGCGTGCCAGGCATACGAAATCAAAGACATCTTCTTCGCTGAAACCTCGCATAGCAACGGCATTAACCTTAATAGGGGAAATGGAAGGATAGTGCTCTAATTCAGCAAGCCCTTCCAGAACCCTGTCGAGCTGATCACGCCGTGTGATACGCTCAAATTTTGCCCGTACTAGTGAATCCAAGCTCACATTGATACGAGTAAGGCCGGCTTCGGCCAGTGCTCTAGCCTGTTGTTTTAGCAGAAGACCATTAGTTGTCAGACTCAGGCTCCGCAATCCTTTTATGCCGCGTAAGAGACGTATTAGTACTGATACATCTCTTCTCACCAAAGGCTCTCCACCAGTCAGCCGAATTTGCTCGATCCCCATACTTACGGCTATGCGAGCGACACGTTCTATCTCTTCATACGAAAGCATTTCCGCTTTTTTATGCCAGGGAAGGCCTTCTGCCGGCATGCAATAAGTACAACGGAAGTTGCATTTGTCCGTGATAGAGATACGCATACTTTTAATGTGTCGGCCGTAACTATCTACGAGTGGTTCCATAGGTAGCCTCTCGGTGGATAAACTAGACAATGTTCTATGTACAATTAGTATAGCATATCTAAAGAATTTTGTCTGCTACTTACCTAGACGGGCTCTCCACCCATTAGAGGGGGTACAACCTGTCCTTCAAAAGAAGGCGGCATAATGGATTTTTCATGGGTTTTCCCCAAAAAGACAGACACCCATCTAGACGCGTATATGCTCCCACTTTTAATACGTAGCAGGACTCAATTTCGTTGAGATGCATAGGAGCAAAATGGAGTGAAAGCATTGTCAACAGTCACCACAAGAGTGGTAGCTTGTTGCACAAGATGAGGAAGATGCAGAGACGAGACCCCTTGGCTTTGATGCAAAAAGGGTCTCGTATTGTACCTGAGAGTCTTATCTATTTGTTGCATCTGCAAAGCAGATTATAAAACGGTACAAAGCCCCTACCTCCATCATATCTCCATGTGGAGGTAGTATACATGAATAAATCGGAAAGGTCAAATGGGTTATCTCGATTTATTAGGCATCATAGTACAGGGAGAACTCGATTGGCGCTGGGCGCAAGCGAACACGATCGGCTTGCTCACGTTTGAGTGCAATATATTTTTCAAGCAGATCAGTTGTAAAGACATCTCCCGCCAAGAGGAAGCTGTGGTCATTTTCAAGAGCCTTTAAGGACTCATCCAGAGAGCCAGGCACTGAACTGATCTCACGTAATTCCTCAGCTGATAGACTATACAAATCTCGATCGAACGGTCCAAACCCATATTGGCTAGGCTCAATCTCTCGGCGGATACCATCCAGACCTGCGAGTAGAAGAGCAGAGAAGAGTAGATAGGGATTTGCTGTTGGATCGGGAGGGCGGAACTCAATACGCTTAGCCTTAGGATTCTCAGTCAAAGGAATACGTACAGCGGCGCTACGGTTCCCCTTTGAGAAAACGAGGTTGACGGGAGCCTCGAAGCCTGGTACCAGACGCTTATAGCTATTCGTGGATGGAGCAGCGATTGCCAGGATTGCTGGTGCATGAGTCAAGATACCACCAATATAGTAGCGGGCGAGCTGAGAGAGGCCTGCATAGCCATCAGCATCATAGAAGAGAGCCTTCTCATTCTTCCACAAGCTCTGATGGGTGTGCATACCCGACCCATTATCGCCGAAAACTGGTTTGGGCATGAACGTAACAGTCTTACCATACTTACGGGCAGTATTTTTCACCACATATTTAAAGAGCTGCAATCTATCGGCGGTCTGAACGAGTGTACCGAAGCGAAAGTCAATTTCAGCTTGACCGGGAGCACCTACTTCATGGTGATGTGCCTCAACAGTGATACCCAATGATTCGAGCGCCAGCACCATCTCTGTGCGCAGATCCTGATAGGTATCATTGGGAGGAACAGGGAAGTACCCACCCTTCAAATTCATCAGATGACCCAGATTAGGTTTGTTATCGTGACCAGCACTGTTCCAGTGTGCCTCGACCGAGTCAACCTCCGCATATTGGATGTTATCTGAAGAAGCATAACGGACGGAATCAAAAATATAAAACTCTGCCTCTGGCCCAAAGTAGGCTGTATCGGCAATGCCAGTGCTGCGAAGGAACTCTTCTGCTTTCTGTGCAACATAACGAGCATCACGGCTATATGGTTGTTTTGTAGGATGAGCAATATTACAAGTGAGGCTCAAGGTAGGGGCAGATGCAAAGGGGTCAATGAAAGCGGTGGTAGCATCAGGTATCACCAGCATATCGCTTTCCTCAATGCTCTGGAAGCCGCGGACACTGGAGCCATCGAACGGTAGACCTTCCTCAAATAGCTCTTCGGTCAATACATGAACCGGGACGCTAAAATGTTGCCAAGTTCCTGGTAAGTCTATGAATTTGAAGTCTACAACTTTGACGCCATTATCTTTTGCCAGTTTTAGGACATCCTCTGGGGTCGTCATCTTTTTAGTCTTCTCCTGTTAGTCACGTTTTCTCCTGGCATCATCGCAGGAAAGAATGGCATACGTTGCCTTAATGTGTACTTCTGCAATTATTTTGGGTAGTTTTTTCCATTCCCAATCATCGCTGAATTATTTCATGTGTATCCCTATGATATGACGCTGATGGAAGAAGTTACTACAGACAGTTTATCTGAAACTGCCCCGTCTACAATTGTGCACGATGCACAAAAGATCTTCTGACCCTTCCCTGGCTAAAGCATCTGATTCTTACCCACATTTTACCAATGGATTTTGTGAAAACCCACATTCCGCAGTTTGGGGAATCACTTTTTGAATATAAATTAATGTGCATTTTACTTGTCATGAATGTTTATAGATAATTTATACTTGTCTGATAAAAAAGCATATATTTCTGATTACTGTCTGTACTACTATCATTAATACAATCAACAAGAGCAATATATGCAACAATGATGGTATTTCCCATTATTCTGAAAAATCATTTTCCCAACTGCGGAATGTGGGTGGTGTACATGAATAAACCGAAAAGGTCAAATACGAGCAGAAGATGGCACCTGTCCTACAGGTACCATCTTCTGCTATACTAGGACTATCAAAGAGGTCGGTCTCGGTAACGGTGTTGTAGCAAAAGCTGTATTAGCGATTGTAGCAGAACTTTCAGCACTAATGCAACGTACGGATTCACTTGGCTCTTGGTAGTTTGCGAGACGACTGGAGTTACGTGATCCTTGGCTGGTTTCTGGGGCTGGCGTCTTCTTTTTGGCTTTGGCATCCTTTTCACCTCCTTTCCATATATGCGATACGAAAAGCTTAACATACTCGAAGAATGTTGTCTGCTACTTACCTAGACGGGTTCTCCATCCATTAGAGGGAGTACAACCAGTCCTTCAAAGGAAGGTGGCATAAGAGATTTGTCATGAGTTTTCCCCAAAAGGACAGACAGCCATCTAGACATGTACATACTTTCTTATTTTATAAGGACCTATCAGCTGCAGTTTTTCCCCCCAGTAGATATGGTTCTATATATCCAGCAAAACAAGCTTTCCTGAAAAACGCCGGAAGCCCCGGTTCTCCCCACTCTCTGAAACTCTGGCAAGATGACGGTCATAGTCTTGCCATAATGTTGCTCTCAGCAATACTAGAGCAAATCTGCTAAACTATATCTAGCATTACTAGTTGAAAGGGGCATAGACTACTATATGACAGAGACACCATTTGAACACAAAGTGCAGACACCATCGGCTACTGATCTCTATAATATCAATCACTTATTATCTGAAGAAGAACGCCTGGTACGTGACACTGTGCGTCAGTTTGTAAGTGATCGGGTATTGCCCATCATCAGTCAGCATTTCGAGGCTGGTACATTTCCCCATCAAATCATCCCTGCTATTGCTGAGCTTGGACTGCTGGGTATGCATTTAGAAGGCTATGGCTGTGCTGGGCTAAATGCTGTCTGTTACGGCCTCGCATGTCAGGAGTTAGAGGCAGGTGATAGTGGTTTGCGTTCGTTCGTCTCAGTACAAGGTTCGCTTGTCATGTTCTCAATCTTCAAATTTGGCACAGAGGAACAGAAGCAGCAGTGGTTGCCTCAGATGGCACGAGGCGAGGTGATTGGATGCTTTGGGCTGACAGAACCTGATTTTGGCAGCGACCCTAGTAGTATGCGAACCACTGCACGTCGTGATGGGGCCTCTTACATATTGAATGGCACCAAGACATGGATTACCAACGGAGGTATAGCGGATGTAGCCGTTGTCTGGGCACGTGCAGAGGATGGCATTCGTGGTTTCCTCGTGGAGCGTGGAACGCCAGGATTTACAACCAGTGACATCCATCATAAGCTCTCATTGAGGGCTTCTGTTACTTCGGAATTGCATTTTGAAGAGTGTCGTGTACCGGCTAAGAACATGCTACCGAATGTATGTGGCCTGCGTGGTCCTCTTTCGTGTCTAACCGAGGCACGTTATGGTGTTGCTTGGGGAGCCTTGGGGGCATTACGTGCTTGCTATGAGACTGCACTTGACTATGCTAGGACCCGCACTCAGTTTAACCGTCCGATTGGGAGTTTCCAACTCGTACAACAGAAACTAGCAATAATGGCGACAGAATTGGTGAAGGCCCAATTGTTAGCTTTACAACTTGGACGTCTCAAAGACGAAGGATTGATCCATCCTGTCCAGGTGTCTCTTGCCAAGAGGAATAATGTACGTGAGGCGTTGAAAGCTGCAAGAGAAACTAGAGCAATACTTGGTGCAAACGGTATCACCTTGGAATATCCAATTAGCCGTCATATGAACAATCTAGAATCGGTCTATACCTATGAAGGTACGGATGACATTCATACATTGATCATTGGCCAAGCTGTTACCGGTTTTGACGCATTTTCCTGAGAATATAGTCTGTCTACGAGAGAGGATCCCGCATTCTCAAACCCTTGGAGCCAATAAATCAACTTGTTTGGATTGATCAAGTATACTGTAAAAGGAGTGGCGTGCATACTACCTATTCTCTATTATCCCATGACTAACGCCGCTCTTTACTCTCTGAGGAGATAGCGCAGCTTCCTGGCGCTGCTCACATAGATGCAATTCCCACCTATTTTGGCCGAAGGGTCCAGAACTGACGGTGGTGGTGAGAAATACGTCTCCTTTTGCGAGACGTATTAAGGGTGGGAGCTTTAGCGCCGAGACTCAATTCATGCATCACCTCGTATCTCAGTGCAAGATGTGAAAGATTGAGCTCAAACATAATCATTGCACCTCCAAGCATTATGGCTGTTGTAGCCGCCAGGAAGGTACATAGAGCAATAATGGCAAGATTCGGTGATTTCGTCAGAATACTTATAGCAATAAGAAACATACTGAGAATACAAATCAATATAGCTGATCCAATAGTGAGGGCGGCCCTATGAAGCATCAGATGCCGTCTCAGCAAATGGGGAAGTTGGGTTTCTATTTCCTGTAAACGGAGCTTGCGGAAACCATCAATGCCTTCGAGCGCACGGGATATATCATTATCTATCTCGCGTAAGATCGAGAAACGTTCTTGATTCATCGTACGTATACGGTTAGCAAGAGCATCATATCGCTGAAGTTGTCCGTTTAAGAAGAGAATACAGCATGAAACCATGACGACAGGAGCTAAGATCAAGCTGATGATACTAATAATTCCTTGGATATTCATTTAGCAGCAACCTGCGGATACTCTCGGCTTTAGCTCTGAGGAGGAAGCAGGTCTTCCTTTATTTTGGTGAGCTTAGAGAATTTCTGTCTATAGAACCTCTGCTGTCCTATTATAGCATGTTTAGGAGAGGGCGAAAGTCTTACGAAAATTTTTTCCTATCCATCCCTTCCAACTTCGATCATGAGCCAACGTCGTAGAGATCTATGCCATTTGAGAGCTGCTGTTGCGAGCAAGTCCCATCACACTGATCGGATGAGACTTGCTCATAGAAAACTAGCAGACTAACCCAAGAGTGGTGAAGTTGGAGTAAGAATCTCCTATTTCCATTTGCTCTGGCATGTAGAGATTGGCTATAATTGAGAAAGCAAGTGTGGTTTCTATGCTGGCAAACTCTCGTTGTGTTCACTTAAAGAAGGAAGTTGAGCGTGGCTAATAGCGAACAGAATCATCCAAATGTTGATGATCAACAGAAGAAGCTTAAAGGTAGTACATGGGCGAGCATTTTTCGGAAAACCCAACGTCCTAGGACGGCACGTGAATTGGGTTGGGTAACCCTGAAATATCTCCCGGCTAACCTGAATATGGTACAAGGCTTTATGAAAGCTGTGAATTGGAAGGCAGCTCAGCAGGAAGTCCTCGAAGGATTGAACAACACCATCGTCATTGTAGGTTTGCCCAATACGGGGAAGAGTACCCTCTTCAACAAGATTAAGGGCCAGAACCTCTCTCTTACCTCCGCACAGGCAGGGTCCACACGTACTCTGATACGTACTGACTTTGGACCATTTACACTAGTGGATACTCCTGGACATTTACCTGATGTAATGGAAAGTGGTCTGGCTCAGGCAAATGTGATTGTGTTTCTCATAGATGGGTCAAAGGGGTTACAAGCAGAGGATCGAGAACTCTTTAATCATATCAGACCACTCAAAAAGCCGACAATAGTTGTTATCAATAAGATCGATATGCTCAAAGAAGAAGAAGAAGGAGATCATTTAGCCACAGAGGTTGCTCTAGCCCTAGATGCTCCTGGAGTAATTCCAATTTCTGCCAAGACAGGCCAAAACATTGTAGAGGAGCTAATTCCGGTCATTATCGATGCGAGTCCTGAAGCGGCTCTAGCCATTGGGCGTGAATTGCCCAATTATCGACGTGAAGCTGCACAACGAGTCATTCGTAACGCAACTCTTATAAGTCTTGCAGCAGGCCTAGAGCCTATACCATTTATTGATATTCCTATTCTTATAGGAACGCAACTGCGCCTAGTTCTACGTTTGGCAGCTTTATATGGTAAGCCTCTTGATGAAGAAAATACAAAAAGGCAGACACGCCAAATGATAGCAACGCTCTTATATGGATTGGGGCTGCGTTTGCTAGCAGAGCAGGCAGCAAAAGCAGTACCCTTTGGTGGAGATTTTGTTGCTGGTGCTATTGCTGCTGCTGCTACTTGGTCTATCGGTCAAGTTGCCTTTGAGTATTATGAGGGAAACGGAAAAATTTCTTCCGAGCGCTTGCAAGAAGTCTACCGGAGTTTTTATAGTCGTTTCCGTAAAGATAACGACAAATTGAATAACCATACGCTCCAAGGATTGAGTGAGCAATCACCCAACGGAATGAAGAAGAGTGAACTTGCTTCCTCGTTGGATATACCGAGGAGAGAAGAGGTTTTAGAAGAAGGGAGTGCCTAAGTTAAGATATGTCCTTTCCTTATGATGACTATCAAAAATTAGCTGAGCCTCTGACAGTCTATTATCCATCCGGTGAAAGGGTGGATAATACTCAGCTAGCGGTGCAACAAGAAGAATACGTCCATTGGGTAGTTCGAACGATTAATAAGGCCAGCGAACAGCTAACTAAGCTATTTGAACGGCCTATGCCAGATATGGAGGTATTAGTAGTTAAGCCAGAAGACTGGTCTCTTGTACCACGCGGTGATCTGGAAGAAGAGCATGCTCCTCGTCCTTATTGGACAGATGAGACCTCGCCTCCGACTCTTGTTGTCCCCACTGAGATCGACCCAACTTTTGGCACGATAACGCGGGAAAAGATCGCCTTCATGCTTTACCATGAACTAGCTCTAGCTTTTCTGGAGGCAGATCCTCGTCCTTGGCCTAGTGAAAGCCCTTTGTGGGCCGATGAATGGCAATTCCAATTTCTCGCTGTCTGGCTTTCCTATAGCCTGAATGGCTTACAAGGAACTGTCAATCAAGACTTACATGACCAGTATGCCGACATTTTTGAGCCAGAGCCGGATGGTAAAACTCCAGTGACTATCCGTGGTTTTGATTGGTACGAGGATACTTCTGCGGAAGATTACCTCTGCTATGAATTATTACTGGAACGATTTGCTATCGACCTGCTTGCTCAATACGATGTAAATATTCTCCTGCGTTTTCTGACCAGTTATCGAGTAGAACGTGAGGTACTGCTCAGTGACGATGTAACTAGCTTGCTGGCTGCTAGTCTTGGTCCTGGTGGAGAAGAATGGCTTGAGGCCTTGGTTTATTTCTAAATGCAGACTACTGAAGAATGGCAACTGTCACCAAAACAGTTAAAACTATCGAAAGATGAAGTTCATGTTTGGCGAGCTTCTGTATTACAGCCATCGGCGGCTATCCAGAGTTGGCGATCTTTACTTAGTGAAGACGAAATAGCCAGAGCAGAACGCTTTTATTTTGAAAAAGATCGTCGTCGTTTTATCGTCTCACATGGTCTGCTTAGAATACTGCTTGCTCGCTATTTAAATACCCCTTTGATCAGTGCTGGTCAGTTACGGTTTTGCCAGAATGAGTACGGCAAGCCATCGTTAAATCTTGATAAGCAAGATTGTGCCTTGAACTTTAACCTTTCCCACTCTGGTGAACTGGTGCTGTTTGCTTTTACCTATGTCCGACAGATTGGTATTGACATAGAGTATATGCGTCCTAGTCTGGACTATCAATCGCTAGTGGAACACTATTTCTCCCCATTAGAAAATCAGATGCTGCAAGCTCTCCCCGTCTCAGCAAGATTGGAGGCTTTTTATCAATGTTGGACACGTAAGGAGGCCTATATCAAAGCTAGGGGTAAAGGCCTTTCTATTCCTCTAGATATTTTTGATGTCTCCTTACGGCCAGATGAGCCAGCAGTGTTATTAAATAGCCGTGAAGATCCACTGGAGACAGAGCGTTGGATGCTCCGCGCTCTCCATCCTGATCCTAGCTATGCGGCTGCTCTCACTGTGGAAGGCCATAACTGGCATTTGCGCTGCTGGCATTTATAGCCTAAATTGCTTTTTGGTTGTCTATCCCCTGCGTTGTCTGGTTGCTGATGAGCAGTTGAGCTGTGTGTTTGTCACTTTTTTTGCAGTCCTCCCACTCACGGACGAGCTGAAGCTGGTCCGTACCTTTTCTCGGGCTAAAGCCCTTTAGTTCTGTATCAGACGTTCGAGCAAAAAGAGCTTTAGCACACGGAAGAGTAGGAACCCGATTTATCGCGTCCGCTGATCGTGTGTACAGACCTCGTTGTGCAAAAAAAAGTGACATCCACGCGTTAACTGCGAGTGGGTGTCAGAAATGGCTTGGTTTATGTTATACTAGTCTGTTCTTCCTCTGCTTGCTCTCTCAATGTTGAGAGATCTGGTGTTGTCGGCAATGGTGCGAACACTGGTCTGAGTTGTGGCGTATCTGGAACTGATTGTCGCGTACTTTTTGGTGATGAACTTTGAGCAAGAGTAGGCTCAGGC
>CBJMBI010000007.1:0-25353 GCA_966427955.1 uncultured Ktedonobacterales bacterium | reverse complement strand
CCTGAGACAGATATGCATCACTTTAGTTACATTGGTGATGCAACAATTGGCGCACGTGTGAATATCGCGGCTGGTGTGATCACCTCTAACTATGATGGGAAGCATAAACATCATACAAAGGTCGGTGATGAAGCTTTTATCGGGTGTGATACGACGCTTGTGGCGCCTGTCACGATTGGTGATCATGCCTATACAGGGGCGGGAGCTGTTGTAAGAAAGGATGTTTCACCTCATTCGTTGGTAGTCGGTGTTCCTGCGCGTCTGGTACGCATGTTGCAACCAGCAGAAGATGCAACTTCCTCAATAGCTGAGGAGGGCGAATAAGGAAAAGGAATAGGTGGTCTTTTATGGACGGCCCTGGCTTAGCTAGTTCGGCTGCCAGTTTAGCTTTTCATATTCCGCAATGGGATGCCGAAGCTTGGCTACAAATGTTAATCATGATAGTAGCTCTAGTTGTTTGTGCAATAGCCTCGGCTGCCGAGACGGCTCTTACGTCAATTAGTCGGATTAAATTGAAAAATCTAGTTGAGGAAGGTGATAAGCAAGCTGCTAGTATTGAGCAGCTCCTAGCAAAGCCTAATAGCTTTCTGGCGACGATTTTGGTCTTTAATAGTGTTGCTGTGATCGTCGCTTCTAGTATGGCCACTGTGCTAGCCCTGCGTTTCTCTGCAAGCTGGGGAGAATTGCTCTCTTCAGTCTTTCTCTCACTATTTGTGCTCATCTTCTGCGAGATTACCCCTAAAACTGCCGCTGTACAGAATCCGCTGCGCTGGGCACGTGTGCTAGTAAATCCTGTGCAGATTGCTGTCTGGCTCCTTCGCCCGGTTGTCTGGTTTCTCACTGCCATTACCTCTATCTTTGTGCCGATAATGGGAGGAGGGCAGGTCAAGCATCGTGGCCCCTTTGTGACCGAAGAAGAGTTGCGCTTGCTAGTAACTGTTGGTGAGGAAGAGGGCGTGCTCGAAGAGGAAGAGACGGAGATGATTCATAGCATCTTCGAATTTGCCGATACAATTGTCCGTGAGGTGATGATACCACGGATTGATATGGTAACCTTGTCGAGTGATGCGACAGTAACAGAGGCAGTTGATCTGGCTTTGCAAGGTGGCTTATCGCGTATTCCTGTTTATGAGGAGAGTGCTGGCATTGATGAAATTATAGGAATTCTCTATACTAAAGATATGCTCAAACAAATGCGCGAGGGCCATGATAATTTACCCATACGTGATCTTGTGCGGCCTGCGTACTTTGTGCCAGAGACCAAGAAACTCGATGATCTGTTGCGTGAGATTCGTCAGCATCGTACACATATTGTGATGGTAGTCGATGAATATGGCTCGATTGCTGGCCTAGTAACGATTGAAGATCTGGTTGAGGAGATTGTTGGGGATATCCAGGATGAATATGACAATGAAGAGAAGTTGTATGAGGAGATCAGTGAAAATGAATATATTATTGATGCTAAAGTAAGTATTGACGATTTTAACGAGCTGATGGATATGGAATTAGATGATACGGACTATGAAACTTTAGGTGGTTTCGTATATGCGCAGCTCGACAAGATTCCCAATACAGGTGACGCTGTCACTTTTGAGCACGTAACCTTTACCGTTCTGGCTAAACGAGGACGGCGCATTATGAAAATCCGTGTGCAACGTCATCACCCAGAACAGGAGAAAGAAACCGATACCAAGCCACATCTCTTAGTGTTGCCCTCCCTTGAGGAGCGTGAGCAACGTGTCCATCAGGTGAATCGCGAGCTTCCTCAGACTGATGAGGAAGCTTCGCGCTATAAAGTCTAGAGGTGCATGAACATGGTCTCACCATTTGCCAATATGCCAACAGCCGTGCGAATTGTAGAAGTGGGTCCACGCGATGGTTTGCAGAATGAAAAGGTTCAAATTCCAACAGCGCAGAAAATCCGGTTTATTGAGTTGTTAGCTGAAGCGGGTTTCCCTGTTGTTGAGGCGACTGCATTTGTTAGTCCGCGTGCAATCCCTCAACTTAGTGATGCTGATGCTGTGATGACTGGGTTAGTACGGCGTCCCACTACTACATATTCAGTCTTAGTACCAAATATGAAAGGTATGGAGCGTGCTTTGGCTGCTGGAGTACGCTCTATAGCGGTCTTTACTGCCGCTAGTGAAAGCTTCACTCGTCACAATATCAATGCAACTATTGCTGAGAGTCTAGCAAACTTCCGTCCTGTTATTGCATTAGCGAAGCAAGAGGCTATCCCTGTACGTGGTTATATTTCAACCGTCTTTGGCTGTCCCTATGAAGGAAATGTAGATCCGCATAAGATCCTTGCCGTAGTAGAGAGCTTGCTAGAGTTAGGTATTGACGAAATTTCACTTGGGGACACAATAGGAATAGCCACGCCTAACCAGATTATAGATGTGCTGGGATTCTTATTAGCTAATAGCAAAATTTCTCTTGCACAGTTGGCAGTCCATTTCCATGACACGCGTGGTACTGCCTTGGCTAACGTCTTAGCAGCGTTGCAAATGGGTGTGCATATTATCGACTCATCGGCCGGTGGCTTGGGAGGTTGTCCCTATGCTCCAGGTGCGGCAGGTAACCTTGCCACTGAAGACCTACTCTACATGCTGCATGGCATGGGTATTCAAACTGGTATTGATCTGACAAAAGTAGTGGCAGCAACTCATTTTATTGCCCCTTTCCTTGGCCATATCCCCACAAGTAAGTATTATCTCTCCTCGCGACAGAAGATCTCTGAATTTTAAGCCTGGATGTAAAAGGTGATAGCTAAGCTAATGGTGCACAAGTGATATCAACACAGCAGTAAAAAACAACCGACAAAGTTTTCTTGTAGTTGTCTGCTTGTTGTCATTGTCAAATAGCACCTTCTCAGCTATGCTAATAAGCACATACGTTGAATTGATATCCAATCCAGTTAATCAGAGAAGAGAGTGGCTCTAGCTAATCAAATGTCGAGTACTCTTTGGGATTTGATATGAGAGGATTGCTGTATGCCAGAAAAATTTAATCAGTATTTTTTAATAAAGGCACTGAACAAAAAATATTCACACTCGACCTACTTGGCTTCTCCTATCAATGAACCAGGGTTTCAAGTGGTTCTCACTGTATTTGCTTCCTCTCTTTTCCATTTTCCCTTTTCTTGTGATCCTAAGAACCTTTTGCAGAAGGTTCAACGTATCCAGCAGCTCCAGCATCCGCGACTCGTATCTATTCTGGATATGGGGATAGAAAAAGAGCAGCCCTTTGTTGTGCGGGAGTATCTGCCCAACGATTCCTTGCGAATCCGCCTCAAGAAGCTCTTTCCTGGCCGTCTGAAATTAGGAGATGCTCTTACTATCATATTACAGGTGGGAGAGGCTCTGGCTTATGTGCATGAACACAATATCATTCATGGCAGTATCAAACCGGAGAATATTCTCTTTGATGCGAGTGGTCAGGTTGTATTGACGGACTTCTCTCTTGTGAATACAATGGATGCCATCGTTCGTGATCATACTGCAGGAGAGTATTCTTCCTGCTATCTGGCTCCAGAGCAATTTGAAGGTATTCATGATGCTAGGAGCGATCAGTATGCCCTAGGTTGTGTGGCATACGAACTGATAACGGGACAACTTCCTTTTGCTGTCCAGAGTCTAAGGGTGAGCAAGGAACACTGGCGCAAGGCACTGTCTGCGCCGCTCTTTGAGAGTACAGCTGCCTTTGGATTGCCACATGCCTTTGCAGCAGCCATATTTAAGGCCTTGGCCAAAGATCCGGCCGAGCGTTTTTTTGATTTTTCGCTATTTCTAGAAGTGATTCAATACGTTTTGTCACCACCGCCTGCGTTTCCTCTTGTACGTTCTGATCGTTCTCATAGAGAGGGATTTCACTATGCCAGAAAGATTTAATCAGTACTATGCGATAGAGACATTGAGCAAAAAGTATTCCCATGTAACCTATCTAGCTTCTCCGATTGATGAGCCAGAGCATCAATTAGTTCTCACTGTTTTCTCTTCATTCCTCTTCCGTTTCCCTCATGAGCGTGAGAACCTGCTCCAGAAGGCTCAATGCATCAGGAATTTTGAGCACAAACATATAGTGCCCATTCTAGATATGGGGGTAGAAGCAGAGCAGCCCTTTATTGTACGTGAGTATCTGCCCAACGGCTCCTTACGCACATGGTTGAAGCAACTTTCACCAGACCGCTTGCCATTACAAGAGGCATTGAGCATCATCATGCAGGTGGGAGAGGCTTTGGTTTATGCGCATAAGCAAAACATCGTTCACGGCAACATCAAACCGGAAAATATTTTCATAGATGCCAATGGACAGGCATTGTTAGCAGATTTCCATCTTGTAAGTAGGAAGGATGCCTGTATCCGTGACCAGACCTCAGAGGAGTATGCTTTTTGTTATCTAGCGCCAGAGCAATTTGCAGGGATAACGGATGTCAAGAGTGATCAATATGCTCTCGGGTGCCTCACTTATGAACTGATAACGGGACGGGCTCCTTTTGCTGCTCAGAGTCTTGTATCTATGATGGGACAAGCGAACCATACCCTACCTGCTCCACTCTCTGAGAGTGTACCTGATATATTTCCCTCCCTTGATGCAGCGGTGCTCAAGACCCTGGCCAAGGACCCTACCGAACGTTTTTTGGAGTTCTCATTATTTCTAGAAGTGATTCAATCTGTATTGTCACCACCACCTAGTTTTCCTCTTGCTCATGCTGTATCGTCTCATAAGAATAGAGCTATTTCTCGTCCTGTGCGTTCGACAAAGGTAGGAGGCATGACATTTCCTCTTGGCAAACGTGCGGCATCTCCAGATCCTGCATCTGAGTCACCAGAAGCATCTGTTATTGCCCCTAGAAACGAATTTGAGGAAGAAACACCTATGAATCCATTTTCTATACCTCAGATTGAAACGCATGAAGAGAGAGAAATCCATCCTCTCTCCAAACAGGTGGCATCATCTGGTAAGTCTTATCAATTTCCTTTCCCCTTTCCAGGGGAGGCACATCTTCTTGCTGAGAGAGAGAGCGAGAAAAGAGTAGATGATCGGTTAATAAATAAATCATTGATAGAAGAAGGTAATACACTAAGAACAATAAAGTATAAAAATGGAAATATATACAAAAAACAGAGTGTATTGCCTGTTTTAGATGATGGACCAGAATATGATTTTAGTGATTTTATCGAGGATGAAGTCTTAAATCAAGAGGACTATCAGGATGTTGAGAATGAAACTTCAACTCATAATTATGCCGGATCCGAGAAAAGAAAATTGTTTAATGGGAATTACGGCATTATAGATGTATTGTTGGTATGGTCTGATAGAAGAAGAGTACGAGGGTTAGTATTGCTTATCTCAGCGGTCATGGCCTTGACAGTGTATATCTTTTGGTCATCAGTGTCAGCCACACATGATACCGACTTGCATATAGTCAACAAGACGCAAAATGCTATTTCGCAAGCCACAAGTGTTTCAATGGACCAAATTCCTCTTCAGGTTGCTGATACTCCAACAGTACAACCTTCTGCCCCCCAGGCTCCAACAGTACAACCTTCTGCCCCCCAGGCTCCAACAGTACAACCTTCTGTCCCCCAGGCTCCAACAGTACAACCTGTTGTAAAAGCGCCGGTCACAACTATTGCACCTATAGAGTATCCAAAAAAATCAGCACCAACACCAACACCAACACCAACAGATGCATCAATAACCTATGAAGCAGAATCATCTCAAAATACATTGGCTGGTGGTGCACGAATAATTAGCTGCTCTAACTGTTCTGGAGGATATAGGGTTGGCTATATTGGCCTTGGGTCAAGCAATCAAAATGGTACATTGCAGTTTAATAATATCAACAAGGCTGATGCAGGCACTTACACTCTTACCCTCTACTATTCAAATGGATCTAATAGCAATGAAAATGAATATATCAGTGTCAACGGGGGATCAGCAATAATCTTCACTGGATCTCCAACTGGAAGCTTCAATAAGTTTGCTACAGCGGGCATTGCAGTAACATTGCATGGAGGGGAAAACACCATCGAGTTTTATAATCCGGAGGGTGAGGCTCCTGATATTGCCAAAATTATTATCTGAAACATTACTGTTTAATTAAATACTGGATGGCGGCAGATAACTGAACATCTCCGCTATCGAGAAGCTGTTGCTCTGTCAGATGCTGCTGACTCGCATCTATTGGAGTGAGCGTAATGGTATTTGGTGTTGCAGGCACGATAATATCTGGTGTGATCCCTCCACTACCTGGTTTATTGGCACTCTGGCGGATAAAGTGGCCATTGGGAGTAAGCCATTCCTGGGTTCCAAGGTAAAGTACCGATCCATCAGCAAGAGTGAATTGCCCCAAGATTGTTCCAGTTCCGAAGGTCTTCTGGCCAAGAAGGATGGCACGGTGGTTGTCATGTAATGCGCCTGAAACAATTTCTGCTGCACTAGCGCTGTTCTCATTCACCAGTACAATAATTTGTGAAGATGTATCAACAGGACTTTCATGGTTATTGACAGGAATTGGCGTACGTTTGCCACTACTGTCCTGTTCGAGGAGAACATTGCCATGTTTGACAAAGAGACTGGTCGTATCGATAGCTTCTTGCAGGTAGCCACCTGGATTATTGCGCAAGTCGAGAATAATCTTGGTTGCTCCCTTATTCTTGGCTTGGGTGATCACATCTCGTAGTTGGGTGGTAACACCAGTGGCAAATTGTACAATTTGGATATCCACAATGTGGCTTTGTGGAATATCATACATGTTCACATTTGTGGCCAGAATTTCAGATCGCGTGAGGCTAACCTCTCTGAAGTCGTTTTCTCCCGGTTGCTGAAGAGTCATATGTACGATGGTACCCTTTGGGCCCTTAATAAGATCCTTAGCGCTATCGATATTCTTACCCTTCATATCCACACCATTAATTGCTACAATAACATCTCCATGTCTAAGGTTGGCCTTCTGAGCGGGTGAACCAGGAACGGTTGCTGTGATAATAATATTTTTAGTCTGTGTATCTTGAGACAAGTAAACACCAATCCCTATAATTTTGCCACTTAATTGCTGATTAGATTTTCTTGCCTCCTGTGGGTTCATAAAGCGTGAATGTCCTGTATCTCCCAAACTTTGGACCATAGCGTTAATAGCCGCATAGGCCATCTTCTGATAGTCAATATCCTGGCGATCAACGTAGTTCTGGTCAATTTTATCCCATGCAGATTGAACAAGATTGGCATTAGTTTTAGATTGGTTGCTTTGGTTAAGAAAGAAATTGCTAGAAAACTGCTGGCTGAACCAGCCAGTCCAGAAGGCAAGAATAATAAAGGGGGCGATGATGAGAATTTGTTCAAATACTCGCTGAGGGCGAATGCGCCGATTTAGAAATAGAGGTTGGTTTTCGTGGTTCTGCTCTGATGAAATCTGATCTTGTGATAGAGGTGGGGAAGAAGAATGTTCTTCAAAATCCTCATCTTCCATTTGCAGTGGCTGATCCTGCGGTTTTTGCACTACTGAGTGATCATGTTCTGGGTCTTTTTCATCGTAGTTGTGTGGATCATCGTGTCTGTACACCAGAGGCCTCCCTGTGGCTATGCTATTTTGTGCATTCCTAGATAGTGCAATGGCTGATGGTCTGTCCATCATATTGATTGGTATTTATCTTAGTTACTGGTTGGTAAGATGTCAAATGAGGCGTGCCAAAGAAAAACGAGAGTATAATACTTCTAGAATATACCCTCGTTTTTGTGTAGTATAATGTTGAGCAGGTTTTCCAGACTGCTAGTAAGCCGAATATTCGTCTTGGCTGTGGAGCCTCTGAGCCTGAACATCTGGGGAGAGAATAGTTACTATTGTGTCACCTCAGTTACATTGTTACCTTGGGACGCACTCTTGACAGGTGCTTCTTGTGCAGTATTATTTTTGCCGGTGGAGGGAGTTGTCTGTTTCTTGGGTGGTTCCCATCCAGGGGCACGGGAGACAATCATGGACATCATACGCCCTTCCATTACTGGTGAGCGCTCAATAGTTGCCATCCCTTTTAATTCTTCTGCTATACCGTCTAGCAACTTACGGCCAATATCTGGATGGCGCATATCTGGTCCACGAAACTGCACGCTGACTCGCACTTTGTCGCCTTCAGCCAGAAATTCCTGAATTTTGCGTGTTTTAACCGCTACATCATGTTCATCCGTACGTGGACGCATCCGGATTTCTTTAAGCGTGATAGTTTTCTGGTTTTTGCGTGCCTCATTTTCTTTTTTGGCTTGCTCATACTTAAAGCGCCCGTAATCCAGCAGTTTACAGACTGGTGGAACTGCGTTTGGCGATACTTCGACTAAGTCTAAGTTTCTTTCCCGTGCAATTTGTAATGCTCGTGCTAGAGGCATTACTCCCAGCATCTCGCCATTCTCATCGATTAAGCGTACTTCTCGTGCGCGAATACGCTCATTCACTCGTGTTTCACGCTCACGGGCACGATCATTCCCCCGAATATTGATAGGCCAAATCTCCTCTTTATAAAACTAATTTGACGATCTTTTTAAGTGACTCTTTCCATTTCGGAAACGAGATTAAGGAAAGGGTAAATTTTGGTTCTACCTGTCCAATAACCTCTCCCCTGTTCTTTATTGGAGAGGTTATTTTCAATAAAGAACATCCTATAGTACTTGGACTATTTTAGTATACTACGAGCTATGCGAGTTTGCAAGTGGATGCTTGCTCCGAATCTGTTCAAGGCAGTCCTTTGAGCCAATGTCTCTGCTTGTTAGTTGCCATTTTATCCTTTTCGTAAGACTCTAATCAGCTCACTGACGACATCATAACGTCGATAAGAGGGTAAGAGATAGACTCCCTGGATCATTGTGTTAGCCTCTGAGAGAAGTTCCTGCGCAATCTGCATGCCTTCTTCGTGTCCATGTTCGCCAGCAGCCTTCATGCGTGCTCGGATGTCCTCGGGGATAGTAATACCGGGGACCTCATTATGTAAGTATTCTGCGTGGCGTGAGTTATGCAGGAGTATGCAGCCAAGTAACATAGGAATAGGTGGTTTGCCGGCTCTACTCAAAAAGCGCTCTAGTGGTGCCAGTTCATAAATTGGTTGGGTCATGATGAAATGAGCGCCAGCCTCAAGCTTACGATGATATTTTTCAATTTCGCGGTCTGTCTCTTCATCGGTCATATTCAAATTAAGAGCACATCCAATATGAAATGATGATTTTGCCCCGATCGAGGACCCTGCGGCATCATGACCTTCGTTGAGGCCTCGAATAACCTTAATCAAGCCAATCGAGTCCACATCCCAGACTCCGGTCGTATTGGGATAATCGCCGACACGTAGCGGGTCGCCAGTCAATGCCAGAATATTACGGATACCTAGTGCATGAGCCCCGAGCAATTCGGACTGGATGGCCATCAAATTGCGATCACGTGTCGTAAAATGGATAATTGTTTCCATCCCTAAGTGATCCTGGATCAGGCGTGCCAGGGCAAGACAGCTCATACGTACACGAGCCATCGGACTGTCGGCAATATTGATAAAGTCGGCCCCGGCTTGCTGGAGCAATGCGGCACCAGTTAGCAATTTTGTAGGATTCAAGCCCTTTGGTGGATCGAGTTCAATACTGATGGCAAAGTGACCTGCAGCTAACTTTTCTTGGAGAGAAGTTTGAGTGCCTTCCTGAGGAAGGATAGTCTCTTCTTCGATAAGTCTGACCGCTGTGATGCGTCCATTGGTTGGACTTTGTTGCTGTTCGCTGGGAGTTCCAAATTGAGTGGAAGTTCCATAAAATTGATCGAGTGCTCTACGCATGGCCTGGATATGGTGCGGGGTTGTACCACAGCAGCCTCCAATCAAGCGCACTCCCGCTTGAGCGAAGCGTAAAGCAGAATCCGCAAAGTAATCTGGTGTAGAGACATAGAAGAAACGATTGTCAATTCTCTTTGGCAGGCCTGCATTTGGCTGTGCTGAGAAGAATGGAAGCGTGCCTAGCTCTGCTTGTTTGACAGTTGAGATCATCTCATTGAGGACATCCAATGTCACAGCGGGTCCTACACTGCAATTGGCTCCTATGATATCAACCCCGAGATCGGTTAGAACGGTAGCAACGCGTGCTGCCGATTGTCCGGAAAGGGTATGCCCATCTTCGTAAAAGCTCATTTGGGCCACAATTGGCAAACCGCCGACCTCTTTAGCTGCTAGCACTGCTTGTCTCAGCTCTGCCAAACTTGAAAATGTTTCGAGGATCAGCAATTCAACACCACCTTCCTGGAGAGCTTCAATCTGCTCACGGAAAATGGCGCGTAACTCACTCAAACGATGCTCATCAGGTGCTTGTATTGGCCGACCTGTAGGGCCAATAGCTCCAGCAATGAAGGCAGGACGCCCTGATATCTCTCGTGCCTCCAGAGCGATGCGGGCAGCTCGAAAATTGATCTCCCGTACTTTGTCTGCTAAGTTGTGCATTTCAAGTTTGACACGATTGGCCCCGAAGCTATTTGTTTCGATGATTTGTGCACCAGCGCTAAGATACTCGCTGTGAATACTTTGGATAAGATTTGGATTAGTCAGGCTCAATGCATCAAAGCACTGATCATAGGTCACCCCACGTGAATATAACAGAGTGCCCATTGCACCATCACACAGCAAAGGTCCTTGTTGAAGTTGTTCGAGTAAGAGCTGATTCATGAAAATGCTTCTCCCACCAAGATGCATGATCTTTTTCTTTTATTGTACTCTATTTTGGGGGCTTATGAAATGACTGATGTAGTGAGATGAGGGCTCTCAGCTCTTAATGAGAAAGAATTTCTACTTGTTGAAAAGTATATAATCTGTTTTTGTCAATAAAAATATCATTCTTGTGTTATTTCATTTTGTCTTGACATAAGAGAGTTAAATAGCTATACTTCTATTATATAGAATAGAGAATGTTAGCAATGTTATCAACGAGGAGGAAGTGAAATGCGAACCTTTCAGCCGAGCGTCCTTATAGAGAGTAGTGATGAGGTTCCCATTGCGATGGTCGAAGTCAAAGGCAGGCGAGGTATGTCACGAGATGCGGCAGTAGAAATACGGAGTAGCATGTTAGAGCGTGGCTTGCCTGCTCATATTCCATACTTTTTGCTGCTTTCTCCGGATGTTGGTTTCCTATGGAAGGATGATCCATCATTAAATGCGGAGACTCCGCCCGATTATGAGTTTCCAATGATGGGTGTGATCACACGTTATTCAGAAGGTGAGCCAGAGAAATCTTTGCACTGGTCAGTGCTCGAATATGTAGTTTTAGAATGGCTTGTTGATCTAAGGGCAAAACCACAAGAGATGATGGGTGAACCTGATAAGACACTTGCGCGTGCGGGTTTTACGGATGCACTCCAACATGCATTGATAGTGATGGGGGATACATTGTGATTGCCTACGTAGAATCGAATTTTATACTGGAAGTAGCTCTAGAACAAGAACAATCTTCTGCAGTTTGTTCTATTCTCTCCCTAGCTGAAAATAACTTGATAGAACTTGCTTATCCGAGTTTTGTTTTGAGCGAGCCATTTGAAAGAATCATGAGAGCACGTAGAGAGCGTAATACAATTCACAAATCTCTTGAGAAAGTACTCAGCGATCTGCAGCGTTCAGAGCCACATAAGCAAATTATGTTAGATCTTAAACCTGTTATCAATGTACTAAGAATTGCTCATGAGAGGCAAATAAGTCTTTTGTATGCTAACTTTGGTCGATTAGTGCGTGTAGGAAGGTGTATTCATATTGACGAATCAATTTTTGGAGATGCATCGATATATCAGAATAGCCTAGACTTTTCTCCTCAAGATAGCATTATCTACTCTGCGATGGTCGCAGATCTTAAAAAACAGCCAGAGCAAAAAATAAAGTGTTTTTTGAGTCGGGATCGTAAGGCGTTTGGTAATGACGATTACCGGAGTATCAAGGTTGAGCTAGAAAAGCATAATTGTCGTTATATTGGGAGTTTTACGCAAGGTTTAAGTTTTATACAGCAAAAATTAGGGTGACCACCCGGCCACCCTATAGAGAGAGATTCGTATACCCTATCTACTTTGCTTTCACCTTGATAGTACGAGCCTTGGCATGCTCAGCCTTAGGCAGGTGAAGTGTCAGAACACCGTTATTGTAGTGAGCCTCGACACGCTCTGCATTGATTGGCGATGGAAGCGAGAAGGATTGCTGGAATTGACCAGATTGGAAGCCGCTCCAGTGTACAGTTGCACCTTCAGGAAGCTCTACTTTGGTCTCCCACTTCAAACTGATTGTCTCCTGTTGAACAGTGATCTCTACATCTTCAGGCTTGACGCCTGGTGCCGGGATCTGAAGAGTAAATCCTTCGGCGGTCTCGTAGAGATTGGCTGCTACTCCTCTGCCATTCCATACATTGCTCTGTCGAGGAGAGATAAAGCTATCTTCAAAGAGACGATCCATAGCTTCACGTAGAGAAACAACTTCACTAAATGGATTGTAACGGGTAATGTTTGCCATTGTTAGTATCTCCTTTTTCTTTACTTTCTATTTATTGCGAGGTGTAAATCAATCTGCTATGTTCTCGTCTCACCTCGCAACTCGTTTTCGTTTCTGTAGATACTATATCCTAGAGTGTGTTAGAGTAACGTATACGGTATATAAGAGAATTGTTAGAAAACTTGATAGATAGCCTCTCAAAGTTTTTTGGGAGAGAGATTATTGCTCAAACGAGGGCAGAGTTGCCCTCTGTCTGGCTATGTATAGAACTTTGCTTAGCTCTCGACTATTGTGCACTGTTTTGCTACAATGCGGATAACTTTCCGGTGGCAGACTCAGGCGATCTCTAATGCCAGACGGGCAAGCATGCTTGTTTCCTTAGAGAAGAGCTGTGGTTTGCTCGTGCTCTTGTGGAAGAGGTACCAATTCATGGAAAAACTTATAAGGTTCTATAACAAAACTTGGAAGGAATACTGAGTGATGGGGAAACCACAGCTGACATCCAAAGAAATAGATTACCTATTGACACGTGGCGTGGCACTAGTTGAAAAAGAAGCTGACCTGCGTCGTCTTCTCCTAGAAGGCAATAAGGGTGAGCCACTCCGTGTAAAACTGGGTGTAGATCCGACACACTATGAACTGACAATCGGCCATGCCGTCGTTTTCCGTAAGTTGCGCCAGTTTCAGCGTCTGGGACATAAGACAGTTGTTGTGATTGGTGACTGGACAGCTCGCCTGGGTGATCCTAGTGGTCGCCTTGAAGCGCGTAAGGCTCTGACAGCTGAAGAAGTTAATGCCAATGCAGCCACCTATCTTGACCAATTCTTTCGAATTGTTGATCCTCAGCAGACTGAGATTCACCGTCAGACCGAATGGTTCGATAAGTTTAGCCTGGGCGATGCCATTAAATTGTTAGGATATAAGACAGTTGCTCAGATGCTTGAGCGAGATGATTTTTCAAAACGTTATAAAAGTGGTATTGAGATCTACCTGTCTGAATTTATGTATCCTCTGTTGCAGGGATATGACTCAGTTGCCTTGCGTGCAGATGTCGAGATTGGTGGCACTGATCAGACATTCAATCTGCTAGTTGGTCGGGAGCTGCAACCAATTTTCGGTCAGGCACCCCAGCAGATTTTGACGATGAATTTGATTGTGGGCCTGGACGGCGCTAAAAAGATGGGTAAATCGCTAGACAACTACATCGCAATGACAGCCCCAGCTAAGGATATGTTTGGAAAACTGATGTCATTGCCTGATCCAACTATGCGTTCATACTTTGAGGCTCTGACCGAGGTCCCGACCGAAGAACTTGACGAGTTTGATCGGAAGATGGCAGAGGGCACACTCAACCCTAGAGATGTCAAGCTGCGCATGGCACGTGAAATTGTGACTGAGTTCCACGATGCTACTGCGGCGCAAGAGGCTGAAGAGGCTTTCATCCGTCAATTCTCTGAGCGCAAGCTACCTACCGATATTGCTGACTATCATCTCAGTACACCAAAAAATATTGTCGAGTTGATGGTTGAGGCGAAACTAGCTGGTAGCAATAATAAAGCCAGAGAGTTGATCAAGCAGGGTGGGGTGTCGATCTTCCCTAAAGGTGAAGTGGGTGAGGCAGAACGCATTACCGATGCTGATTTTCTAGTTGAGATGATTGATGGTGCCATCCTCAAGGTCGGCAAACGCCAGTACCTTCGTATTAAAGCATAATTAGGACAATATACAGCAGGGGAAAGACACGTTTGTACTTGTTCGGCCATTCAGTTGGGCTAATCGTAGAGAATCGATTGATCGTGTCCATTTTTCCCAATATAGCAAGGAGGTATTTTAGATGCCACAGGCAAAAATTGGTGTAATCGGTGGTACTGGACTCTATCGTATGGATGAGATGACCGACGTAGAAGAGATCAGCATACACACCCCTTTTGGAGACCCCAGCGATGTCATTACCATCGGGAAAGTTTCAGGAGTCTCGATGGCCTTTCTCCCTCGTCATGGGAGAGGCCATCGGATTAGCCCTACAGAAATTCCCGTTCGTGCTAATTTGTGGGCACTCAAAAGTCTAGGTGTTGAATGGGTCATTTCAGTGAGTGCGGTGGGGAGTTTGCGCGAAGATATTGCGCCGCGTGATTTAGTCATCCCCGATCAGCTTTTTGATCGCACAAAGAGTCGCGTGAATAGCTTTTTTGAACAAGGTATTGTTGTTCATTGCACCTTTGCCGAGCCATTTTGTCCCACATTAAGTAAACTGTTATTAGATGCAGCGCATGAGCTAGGTGATGTCAAGGTACACGCAGGAGGAACCTATGTGTGTATGGAAGGTCCTCTCTTCTCTACGCGTGCTGAATCGCACGTTTATCGCAAGCTTGGGATGGATATTATTGGTATGACTGCTCTGCCGGAAGCTAAGCTAGCACGAGAAGCTGAACTATGCTATGCAACAATTGCCTGTGCCACGGACTATGATTGCTGGCATGAAGCTGAAGAGTCAGTTACGGTTGAGATGGTGATGGGGCATTTGAATGCTAATGTCACTAATGCTCAGCGCATTCTACGTCTTATCGCTCAAAAAATACCATCTACACATACGGATCTGCCGTGTGGCTGTGCACAGGCATTAGCAACATCAATTGTGACTGATTCCAAATTAATTCCAGCAGAGGTTAAAGAGAAGTACCAGCTTTTGATTGGGAAATATATTTCTTGACCAAGCCATCTACAATCACAAAGTCTCAAGCTTCTCTTCTCAGAGGCTTGAGACTTATGTCGATTAGAGAGTTTTAATGATTTGAGAGAGAATAGGGAGAAAGTATGATAATATCAAAGTGTTTTAATTAAAAAAAAGTGTATCTTGTTTCCTTTTACCTCTTGATCAACGAAGTTAGTATTGACATGTATTATAGAAAAGGTTTATATTTGAGGAGAAAGATTCTCTTGTCTGGGATTAGGATAGGGAGGTTAGCGCGTCGCATCATGCCATTATGGGTATGTTGAAGAATAACAATCTATTGATGCTTAGGAGCACTTCTATGCAATGTAATTCTTGTCGAGCTGAGTTTCCAACCAATGTAACCTATTGTCCTGTATGTGGTAACCTGATCGCCTCATCAGTGCAACCCTCGGACCAATCGACAGTTATGTCATCTCCTGGAGTTTCACAGCCACAGCCAGTCTATCCACCGACAAACTATGGCTCACCGCCCTACGAGGTACTCCAACAGAACCTGTATAGTAATCCCTACGAACCCCCCTCGCCTTATGGTGCTGGCCTTCCACAACCGCCGACACCTGTGATTGGCAATGGTACATTACCACCTGTACCGCCTGTACCATCTCCTATCCCATCGCCACGTCCTAATCGTACCAGACTATTTCTTATCATTGGTATTAGTGTGCTAGCTCTTATTCTTATAGCAGGTAGCGTAAATTTATTTATGTCATTTCGGGGGAAAAGAGGCTCTGATGCGAATGCAATGCCTGCTTATTTACCTTACAAAGGAACATTAGCTCTTGATGATTCTTTGCAGGATAATAGTAAGGGTTACAGCTGGCAAGAGACAAGCGACCGCTATGGTGAGAGTTGCGCTTTTACAAAAGGAGCATATCATGTTATTGCACAAAAGTCATCAGGGGAAACGGGAGGCTTTCTTTATACTTGTGCAGCTGAGAGTGCTAGCTTTGATAACTTTGTCCTTCAAGTGCAAATGAATATTATGCAAGGTGATTGTGGGGCTCTCGTCTTTCGTGCTTCGCCTTCAAATTTCCAATTTTATTATTTTAGGGTATGTGTAGATGGCTATTATACTCTTTACACCTATAAAAATGCTCAAGACGTCCCTTCACCTTCAGTTGGTCCTCTTTCTAGTACATCAATTCATACTGGCTTGAACCGGTATAATCTTATTGCAGTTGTTGCAAAAGGAAATACTATTGATTTTTATGCAAATCAGAAGAAAATTGATAGTGTAACTGATAGTACCTATAGTAAAGGCGAAGTTGCTCTTGCTGCGGAAGTTCAAACCAGTGATTTGACCGAGGTAGCATATAGCAACGCAAAGGTGTGGGAATTGTAGAGCGGAATATACTGTTAAGAAGAAATGAGCTGTCTGGCCTGTGACACAGCAGTGTGAGCACCGGATAAGTTCTGAGTAATACCTGGAGAGAGATCAAGTTAGTTTTAATGTTCAAGTACGAGTATGAAGATGGGCATATGTATGCTGCGTTTAGAGTACAGGAACTGTAGAGCATAGGCAGCTTGCTATTTATCTCATAAGAGCATTAGCTGGCCACTTTGGAGAAGGCCCGTGCCGTGCTTTTGCATCTGATACTAAGACACAGTTTATAGAGTCAAAGGATTACTATCCTGATGGGGGTGAGTTACAATCCAGAGGACAGGCAAAGGGGAGTAACTCTTATCCGTTTGCCGTGTCTCTTTATAGAAAAGCTCTCTCCTAGTACTGAAACGAATGATCGGGAAAGGAAATTTTGTGCTTACCAAGTATGCCTAAGTATTTAGGAATATGTGCTTGTTAATCCTCAAGTTATCTGCTCTCATGTATTATGAGTAAAACCTACAAAAGTTCATGTATATAACTCTTTGTAAATTGTGACTGAGTAGTGTAAATCTGATGCTTGAGGATTATATTCTATTGACACTTAATTCGGACCCACGTTTTTACGTGAAAATAGGCTAGGCATAATTTCTTCAAGTACACGCTTCTGCCCGAGTGGAGTAATGACTATTTCTCCTGTGCTACTGATGCGAATATGTCTACTATTTTCTAAGCGATTTAGTGCCATGGTCACTGCTGCTGAACTTGCTCGTACGAATGTTCTAATCTCGTCTCTCGTTAGACGCCCATTTGAGGAATGATGGAGGTATACAAGGGTTTCTTCTGGTGCACTAAGTTTAGTGGCTAGGATGAGTGGTTGACCATCCAATTCATGAATCAGGGGATGCTCTAATTGAACAATGGCTTCTATGGTTGCAACTAATTCATTTGGTTCTTTTCTCCAGGCCAATCTCAAAAATTCTGCGAACATCCATTTTACATTTGTAATAATTAATGTTGCATCTAAGAGATTAGCATTATATATAGGTGATATGTGTGCAACTCCGCGATCATTACGAAATTTATAGGTGGTTCTTAATACACGGCAAAAATGGTCTCGATCTTTTTCTTGTAATCTGTGTTGTATGCGTTGATCTAATAATTTATCACATAATTTCCCTGGGAGCGCATCATCAATCATATTATTAGTATCTAATTGGTAAATAGCACGAGCTATAGCTTCACAAAACTGTCCACCATCTAACTCTGCAGGCTTCCAGTCGCTGGCATAGTATCGCCGTTGCATGTCGAGATAACTATTGACAACTAATTCGGCAAGAGATGGGTTAATAATAGCAGCGAGATCTTTCTTGATTTGCTCAGGCATTATTTTCATGTTGTACTGCTCCATTTGCTGATGCTCGTAATATGGAAGAGTTTTTTTGGAATTGAAATTGCTTTATTAGATCTTCAATGTATTCAATTCCTGTATTTGTGATACGATAGCCAGATCCCTCAAGGTGGCTTACATATGGAGGACTCTTTTTTGTGGCACCTATAAGGGCTTTTCTTATACTATCTCTGGATAGATGTATCTGAAAGACATCATATAAATACTTAGCTATTGTATTAGGAAGAATCCCTTTTATAGCTTCTATTTTACTAATGCCGTAAAGACCAAATAATGACTTATTGAGTATATTCATAGTGGAAATAGACCTATGATGAATTGAATCAGCTAATAGCTTAGTTGATTCATGAGATGTCCAGTCTACAATTTTGCTATTTGATTTCTTTTGCTTGTCTGATCTCTTCGTACTTGTTCTTTTTGTACGTCTATTAGCAGATTTAGTTGCAGAACCAGGGTACCAACCTTCAGCTGAATCTGTTTTGAGTGCGTCTTCTATATATTGCTGTGCTTTATTGCGCCCTGCTTGATTAAGCCTTAGATCACAACCCTCTGAGGTTATACCATTCTCTCGACTGATATAGTTTGAAAGGTTGTTATCTCTAACTCCTGCATCATCTAAGAATTCATAAACCTCAGAACGAGGAACTTTTTCTTCGCCAAGTTGTAATCTAGCGTATAAGTATAAGTGTAATAGCCGGATAGTGTAATTCTTCTTACCTTTTGCTTTTAGATCTGAGATTTCTTGCCTAATCTTGCCTTCATGTTCTCTAAAAATTTGCCAAATCTCTTGTCTACGATCTGGGCCAAGTTGTGGCGAAGCTGCAGGCAGTTGTGGCTGAGAAGGAGGTACTTCTGGGGGGGCTTCCACTATATCTGGTTGTTTACTCTCTTGTTGACTGTCCGAATGTTTGTTTATTCCTGAGCGAGCATTTATAAAGGGAGGAAGGAAATCTTTGATTTGCTCTATAGCATTATCAGAGAGGAGCAAATCAACATCGCGCACATTAGGTGTTTCGTGTAGTCTCAGGCGATTGTAACCAGGGGGTACCATGGCTGTTCCTGAGTGAAATTGATTGCTAGGTTGTGCTTCAGTAATCAGATTGCCACATTGGGTACAAGCGCGTGCAAGAGCCAAAAGAACAGCATGACACTTTTGACAACGTACAGCATGACCGCACCCTTGACAGTATAAGGCATTTTCAGGAGGTTGGATGCCACAATGTGGGCACACAAATTCGCTCATTGTCTTTACAGTGTCCTTCCTAAAGTTATCATGTCTGCAGAAAGCAGAATCTCGTCTGGAAATTTCTTCGGATTAAAGACGGTAAGTTAAATTTTTAAATTCTCACAGTCAATTTAGCTTACACGGTTCGCTACCTGTAACAAAGGTAGCGCAGCATCTAGGATTTTTTTACCTTGTTTCCAATGGAGCATGGTTACTAGATGTGTATACTATAATATCATGGTATTGCAATAGGGATCGTTTTAACAGGACTTTCTTCTCTTTGGTTGAGCTTGCATAGCCCTTGGATCGGGAGAATTTAGGAACGTTAGCCTAGTCTTCCTCAAATCCGAAAGCTTCAAAACGCAGTGTTTTGCAATTCTCTTTCACCGTGCGGACGACATCCGTTGGCACACCATTAGGGACCTCGGCCTGGATTTCGAGGGTTACTTTGACCTTTGCATCATTCAAGCTGACTAGGTGTTTCACAACTTCATCCATGATTTGTGCGGCATCTCTGCCCATCAATCGTTCGTTGATCGTTACAGATCCATAAAAGCGGTGTATTTGTGGTTCTTCTGGTAATGGAAAGAGCTGTATGGGACCAGGTACAACGGGGCTTTCTATCTGTGAGCTGATTGGAGTTGCCCCGTTGCGCTCAAGCACGGCTGGAGAACCCCTTTCCTGGCTTTGCATATAGGTCATGGACGGCGAAGATGCTTTGAGCTTAGCTTCCGCTTCCAGAGCTTCGGCCTCTATTTGGGCTAATGCAATCTCAGGTTTTACCAGCAAAGAATGTGCATCAACAATGATATTAACCTCATGTCCTGCTTGTAAGTTGAGGTAGCGTTGATGAGCTTCATCCCAACCGCTTGCGTATGCAAATGTTTCTTTTGCCCATCTATTTGATCGAAGCCCATCACGGATAGCATTCAATAATACCTCCTGATGTTTCAAGCGTGGCAAGTAGACGTATTTGGCGAAATTCTCCACTAGCTCCTTGATATGCACGTGGTCCCCACGCCACAAAGGGATCTTGTCTAGCTCGTTGCGTAGCATGACACCTGCCAATTGGGTAACCAGGAGTTCCTGATTTCTCAGGTAGCGACTGGCATTAGAGGCTAGTAGACCCTGTCCCTGCTGCGGCGGAAGGCGATATTCAGCTAATTGGTTAGATTTCACCTTGGGATCTTGCTGCTCGGGGACAAGCAGCCAAGTATATGCTTCAGGGATTAGCGCTAGAATGCGTGTGTGTGCATCTTCCCGCTTATCCTTAGCTTGATGAAATTGAAATGGATCGAGATTAAGAGGTTCACGATCTTTTTCAATTGATTCCCAGGCCATATATTGCCGTGTCATTTGCTTCAGTTCATCCATACGTAAGCGGTCAGCGGCCAGAAAGATGAGGGTGTTGCGATTGTTGCGTGGTGCAGTTCCGCGCCACTCAAGGAGTTTGGTGGCCTCTTGCCGAGCTGGAGAATGTTGGTCATTCCTGGAATGGGTATAGTGCGGTTTGATGAGGATTAGGCGTATAGCTGTCTCTTCGTCGGGAACGTCTGTGGGTGAGTCTGGACAGGGATGTACTCCGATAAAGTCGCCTTTGTTGCCACGCTGCTCAGCTTTGAGATAGTCTTTGATAAGTCGTGCCAAGACGTCCTCTTCATCATATTGGGCGGCACGGTCCTGAGCTATGCGTGTGACACTTGGCTGAGTGGTATACCAGTAGCGCCTGTCATTCAAATAGAGATAGGTGGCTTCATCAGTCAGACGGCGTAGGGCATCGCCGAAGGTGGCTACGCTTTCGCCCGGTTGTGCACAACCCAATTTGATATGACTATCGCTAACGCCTTTATTCTGGCTCCCTTCAGTTGGGGCTGACCCGAAGAAGATTGTACGTGCTACGCGGCGGCAGGCTGAGAAGCGTCCCAGGTTAGTATTGTTACGGTCGAGCAGAATGGGCAGGGCTTGCGATCCATCAATGTCTTTTTCGATGACCGAGCGCCAAGTATCTGGTAAATATTGCATGAGGGCGGCTTGTACATCAGAATCATCAACTGGGACATTGGCAGGTAAAATAAGCAAGCTTGCGTCTTGTCGTTCCCATAGGGAGTGCACAACTTTTGCCATCAAACGCAGGACTCCGCGTGTGCGTTGGAATTTCTCCAGACTAGACCAGTCGTTATAGAGACGATCGAAGAGTTCAGGATGAATTGGGTAAGCTGTTTTAATGCGCTGTTCGTAATCGGCTTCGCGACAGAATGAAGGAAATTCTTGTGGTTGTGCCCGATAATAATCGGCAAAGGCTTTTGCTACGGTGTCACGAGCTGCGAAGGCATTAGGCTCAGTGATGGGTTGAAAGAGGCGTCGCCGCACAATTTCAAAGCTCTCGTCTCGACCAGCAGGGCTCCAGGGAGACTCCAGACGGCCAAAAACCGTTCTTAACCGATCCAGAGCTTCAGCTCCACCTTGACCGCCTGCTTCTACTGCTGAGGATGGGAGCGAGCCGACGAGGAGCGTGCGAGGTACGGCTTTAACCGATTCGGTAAGTGCCTGGGCAAAGCTAATATTGGTATCGAATGAGCCACCGGAAAGGTCGTTGCGGCTGTAGACGTGGCGTATATAAGCAACCCATTCGTCGATCAGGATCAGACAGGGAGCGGCTTTTGATAACAACTCACGCAAAGTAGCTGAGCCGGGACTAATCCCCTGACGATCAGCATCAGCTACCATGGCATAGCCTTCGCTACCCAACAATTGCCAAGCTAGCTCTCCCCACAGTGTATGCACAATCGTTCCATCGGGCTTGCGATATTTCTCACCAGGAGACATCTCAAAGCCGACGAGCACGGCCCGCTGGACCTTTGGGATTGTAGTGATGTTGGCAGCAGTGAGTACAGGCTCAATACCTACCAATTCGTTGATATTGACACCGGAAAAGAGATGATAGAGTGCCAGCAGGGAGTGGGTTTTGCCACCGCCAAAGTTGGTCTGCAATTCGATCACTGGATCACCGCCTGTACCAGATAGGCGGCACAGAGCAGTTGTCAGGAGACGCTTCAAGCCCTCGGTTAAAAATGTACGCTGAAAGAAATCTTGTGGTCGGCGATACTCATCCGAGCCTTCGTTACGATACACCTGACCCAGATCGGCAGCAAACTCGGCCAGTTGATAACGACCTGAAGAAACATCTGGATGTGGTGTGATGACGTTGCGCCAAGGAAGTAAGCCGTTAGTAGGCTGTCCTGCAATCGATGTCACAGAGCTATTCCGTACTTCTTTACTTGTCTGCTCTTCAAATCGCAAGCGCATCACTTCCTGGAGTTGGCGGTTAATCTCTTTAGCTTCATTGGCAGAGACAGCATTGAGTAGACGGTGGATGCTATCCAAGGCACGAGAGACATCATCAATCTCGAAAGCTTCCTGGTGTGCCCAGCGATTACGCGTCTCACGCAGTTCACTAATATAATTGCGCTCCATATGACCGAGCGTTTTGCTGAAGACCGGCTTCCACTGATCCCACATAATCAGGAAGAGAGCTTGTGTATCTAAATGCAAATCTTGACCATCGCTAGTGATATGATAATCGCGAAGGGCATTGAGGGCTTGGTAGCGCCAGCGATGCCCATAAGAGGCTTCCATTTCGCGTTCCACAAATGGCCTGAGGCCAGCATTGAGGATTTCTAAAGCTCGACCGATACGTTCCCTGTTACTAATGGACATGGCTTTCTCTTCCCTTCTATATGAGCGTAGCTTGTTGCGGTAGACGTGCCACTTGTTGTGCCTGATTCTGAATATGGGACCAGGAGGTAATCAGCATATTATAGGCCAGAGCTTCCTGAGCCCAGCCTTTGCGTTCACAGATCGTGTAGAGCCGATAGGCCAGATCACGGACAACGTCAGCTAGATCCCCAACATGGCCCAGAACATTGCCTGCACCATCGTAGCCATGTTTATCAAGGCCGTAGATAGCACGCTGCATCACCTCCCATGCCGTCAAGCGAGCATTAGCGGCGGGTTGCCATTTCCCATGGTCGGAGAACTCCTCAGGTTTGAGCAAACGAACTTTTCCGGCTTTGGCCTCTAAAATACCAGCCTCAACCAGTGTCTGAATGGCCGTATTCTTAGCTTTTGAAAGTGTCTCGGCTTGCCCATATGGTCCTTCCTCCATAGCATAGGTCTCGAACCAAGCAATAGCCCAACGCGTCTCCACATCGGACTCACCCTCCTGCTCTGCCAGTACTTCATCGAGTGCACGATTAATCAACTGTAACGCCGTGCGCACTCTAACGGGCGTACCATCTGACTCCATAACTTTGCTATACTTGGAATAGATAGCCATGCCAGGACCGATACTCGCCTGCGCCAAGTCCACCGGAGCGATACTACCATGCTGCATTTTCTTGAGCGCCTGAGGAAGTTCAGCTTTCAGCTCATTGATGAATTGGCGGCGCGAGGCAATGGGCGCATTCTCTGGACGCGGGCGGCAAACGAGGACAATAGAGGAGGCGAGGGCATTTGTCCCTAGACCAACGCTGCGGTTAGACATCTCTGTACGTATGGGCCAAGTTCCGGTGATCGCAAAGCCAGAGCTGATCAATCCTTCCAACATCGTCTCCCAGCCTGTTGAGGCTGTAACCTTGGTACTATTTTTGTTATCACCCTCTTCACTATTTGTATCTATTTCAGACTCAGCCTGTTTGAAGGCATAATAGACCGTGAGAGGATAATCAGGATTCTGAACGGTACGCATCTGCTCAAAAGCTTTTTGCAATCCAGTCTCAAAGAATTTTTGGGCCTTACCTTTAATACCATTAAAACGGTATGGAGTTGCTATTAACTCCTGAGCTTTGGGAACGAGCATGGTTTGAAACAGTTCAGGGTAAATGGAACTGAGTGAGCGACGCAGCCAGACATAGAAGAAGTCTGAGAGATCTGCATAGCCAATATTGTCATAGTAGGGTGGATCGGTGGATATAAGTGGTTGTGTGAACCCATTGACTGTCGTCATTGCATCACACTGCATTGCTTTACCTAGAGCATTACAAGGGAAGTTTTCTATAACTTCTGCTACCCAACTAATTGCTCCGATAAAATTTCCACTAGAATCACTAAAAGAATTTGCCTCAGCGAAATCCCAAACCATTGGGAGAGCCTGACGCGCAAATGTATTGCGCATCTTATCTGCTCCTGTATGCCATGAGCATAGAGAGGACCAATAGTCAGCGCTCCTGTCCACAGCAAGAGCTAAATAGGTTACCACTACGTTTGCATAGGCATTATGGGAGGGTGAGCCTGATATATTGGCATCAAACAAGACTCTATCTCTAACTTCTTGTATCAAGTCACTGAAGGTCGTTAGAGCCACGAGCTGGCGAGAAGTAAAAAGATCACGATGTTTTGTCATACCATAGAGTTGGACGCGAAAGCCGAGAGCCCGTTCTGGCAAGTCAGTTTCTGGAACTTGATTCGGTCTCGCTTGCTCTGCAACTGCAATGTGTTCCCTATCTGGGGTAAGATAGAGACGTCCTTTCTTTCCTTCGGCAACGATTGCCAGAAGTTGTTGCCCCATCCTGCCCGCCTTGCCCTCACTGCGAATATAATCAAATGGCACAGGCGTATTGCAAGCAATACATGTTGCTCCCTGTCTGTTAACAGTGCCATCCTGTGGTTTATCTTTTTCTGTCTCAATTGCGAAAGAAATAGTTGGAGGTGTGGCTGTATAATCTATTTTTGGTTCGACCCATGCTTCCTTACCTTTCTTCTTCGAAAGCCACCATTTACTTGCTAATGGCATCTGTGCTCCGCAAGCAGGGTTAGGACATGACACTGTACGCACCCACAACCATGCGATCACTGTTGCTTCACCACCACCATATTCTTTTGGGAGTGTTACCTTCGGATAGAGATGTCCAATACGCCGTTCGGCCTCATCGCGCATCCACTTGCCATAATAGCGAACATCCTCGGCGAGTCCTCGTGCGCCGCGCCAGTCGCCATCGACCAGAGCTTTTCTTGCCTCAGGGTTTACAGGAGGTTGTCCCGCGAACTTGGGCGGAATTTCGATCAAGGCCTTGTTAATGAGTACAGCGACTGGATTGAGGTCGCTGGCATGTGCTTCTAGTCCTAAGCGCTGTGCTTCTAGAGGAATCGAGCCACCACCAGCAAAGGGATCAAGGACCGGAGGGGGAT
>CBJMBI010000006.1:0-26547 GCA_966427955.1 uncultured Ktedonobacterales bacterium | reverse complement strand
CATTGCATTATGGAGAAAAGGATTAAAAGAGAAAGAAGGAAAGAATGAATGAAAGAAATGCCAGATAATGAAAGACTACTCACCTTTAGCGAAACGTTAGCACACCTACGTATTAGCAAGAGCACGCTCTACAGGTTTATGCAGAGTGGTGAGTTGCAAGGCTATAAGGTCGGTAGTACATGGCGGTTCTATCACAAGGATGTGCAAGGCGTGATAAAGGCGCGTAACGGAATGGGAAAGCTTGACACGAGAGGGGAAGAGATGGTAAAATCTATGTCGGATAATGAATATTATTTGACATAGAGGAGCGTACAGCCATGCAAGAGCTAATAAAAATAGAACCACAGACAAAAATGACCCTCGATCAGTGTATAGAGGCTTGGCTTAAAGAAAAAGCAAATAAAACGAAAAGCCAACATACGGAACGAGCTTATAGACAATCTCTCAAGAGATTTAGAGATCTTCTTATAACTTATGGGCTGGATTTAGATGGGCAATCTGCTATCATCGCCCCAATTGCTCAGTTATGGATAGGGGAAGAAATAACAGCATCAACATATAACCAGCGTTTGGCCTGTCTTAGCTCGTTTTATACATATGCAATTAAGCACGAAGTGTTAGCAAGCAATCCGATTGTAAGGATTGAAAGGAGGCAGGACACAAAACCAAATAAAGCATATGATATAAGTCCAGATCAAGTAAATTCATTGCTTGCTTCAATCGATCAGAAAAACATGGAAGGGAAGCGTGATTATGTTCTATTGTCTATTGCTCTAACCACGGGTAGGCGTGTTTCCGAGATGGCAAATCTTCGTTATGGACATATTCAGATGCAGGGTGGTCAAGCCGTGATTTTGTGGGAACGCTGTAAAGGCAACAAACAAATGCAAGATATCTTATCTGCAAAGCTTACCAAACTGCTCTTTGATTATCTGCACATGGTCTATGGGAAAGACCTCTATCAAGCTTCAAAAGACTCTCCTGTGTGGGTCTCAATATCCAACAAGAACCGTGGGGGTGCGCTCTCCACTCGGTCTCTTGAGCGGATTTGTGAGAAGCATCTGCACACCTCAAAATTTCATACAACACGTCATACCTGCGCTATGGAAATGTACAGACAAGGCATTCATATCAAAGATATCTCCGATCAGCTTGGTCATGCTAATGTCGGCGTGACATCAAACTACCTCAAGTCGAGAGATAACATAACAGGGAAGCATATTCAAAAGCTAGAAGATGTGTTTGGAATTTAGGCCTCTTGTACGATCATACAACTTGCTCTATATAGCCTCTCTTTTGGAAACTGAAGAGAGGTTTTTGCTGTCAACCACATCCTCACCAAATCATCACCAGATACCCTTGCCCACTCCAGACGATACAGAATACCTACCCCACAACATGGCCTCAGATTTGCATTGTCGTGAGATTTCTCTCAAAATCTACTAAAATCTCAATTTTTTTGCGTCTAATCTGTAGATTTTTATAGATTTTATGCTATACTTCAACCATAGTTTTTCTCCTTGGCTATACGGGCCAGTGCAGCGGGTGGAACACTGGCCTTAATTTGAGGTGGATGTATGCATTTTGTCGGTATCAAGTGTGAAGTTTGCAGAGAGCTTGCAAACTGCAAAGACAGCATAAATGAACTACCACAAGGATGGATGGCTCTTGTGAAACGTGCAACCTTGTTAAATCTTTATAGCCGTCGTGATGATTTGCACTTCTGCTCTCTGGAGTGCCTCTGCACTTGGACGAGAGAACAAGTAGCAAAGCCTAGAGCAGTGAACGAGTGAATGAATGAGTGACTCTCGCAAAAAATCGAAAACACAAGAGGTAAAACACCGTGATGTTAATGCGGCACAACGAGTAATTATGGCTCTTGACCTGTTGAACAAACGGTTGTCATATGACGAGATCGCTAGCAGATGTGGGTATGCGAGTCGTGGTGCTGCTTATAACGCTATTCAGAGAGAATTAAAACGCCGTATACATCCTAAGATAGACGAGCTGAGAGACCAAGAACTAAGTATATTAGACGCAATACATCAGAAGGTATGGGTAGAAGCATTTGAGACTCCAAATAAAGATGGCGAGATCAAGACGAACTTGTGGGCGGTTGATCGACTGCTTGAGCTGAGTAGGGATAGACGCAAGCTGCTCAACTTGGACGTACAGCCAGAAGAGATAGCCGCTGCTCAGGTAGTCATTCGAGAGGTACCTATGGGCCTCTTGCCAGTCCCCAAGGCTGTGGAGGTATCCAGTGAACACGGCAGTTGAGCAGATTATCATCCCAGCCCCTGAGTTACGCGGGGCTATTCCACAACTTGCCCAGTGTGATGACATTGAAGTAGGTATTGATGGGCCTGCCGGAACTGGTAAGACGTTTGGTATTCTCTACCTCATCCATGTACGTCTACTCAATTTCCCCAATGCTAAATTCCTTGTTGCCAGAAAGCACAATACTGATCTAGCAGGCTCGGCTATGGCAACCTACCGTGATATGGTGCTAGACGAGCGGGAAGGAGTGCGCTACTTTGGAGGGAACAAAGTCAGGCCAGCGGCTTTCCAGTATCCAAATGGTTCTGAGCTAGTCGTTAATGGTCTGGACAAACCTGGAAAAGTTCGCTCTATGGAGTTTGACGGGATATACATCAATGAGGCTACTGAGTGCTCATTAGATGACATAGAGTTCTGTAGAATGCGCTTAGGTAGACGCCGTAAGAGTAACCTCCCTTGGCAACAGCTCATCATGGACTTCAATCCAGATGCCCCTACACACTTCTTGAATGAACGAATGAATGAGGGAACAACCACGCGTATCCTGTCTAGACACGAAGATAATCCATTCCTGTGGGATGCACTCAAGCAAGATTGGACTGAAGCAGGCCATAACTATATCTTCAATGTGTTAGGTGGGCTATCTGGTGTACGGCTTGCTCGTTACCGCTATGGTATCTGGGCTGCATCAGAAGGCACGGTCTATGAACAGTCATGGGATAGAGCTAAGAACGTGATAGATCCTTTCCCTATACCTGCTAGCTGGCCCAGGGAGTTGTGGTTCGACTTTGGGTACACAAACCCATTCGTATGTCATTGGGTAGCAGAGGACCCTGATGGGCGCTTGTACGTCTATCGTGAGATCTACAAGACCAAGACGCTGGTAGAGGACCATGCACAGGAGATCAAGCGGCTCTCACGATGGGGCCAGCAAGGTGGGGAACCTCTACCACGTCGGCTTATTTGTGACCATGACGCTGAAGACCGCGCCACTCTGGAGAGGCATCTAGGTCTCTATACCATTCCTGCTCACAAGTCTGTTAGCGATGGTATCCAGGCTATGCACTCGCGACTAAGGCCAGCGGGGGACGGTAAGCCACGTCTCCTGTACTTTAGAAATCTGCTAGTCGAGCGTGACCAGGAACTAGCAAAGAAGAAGTTGCCAACCAGCGTGATTGAAGAGTTCGACTCGTATGTGTGGGATACCAGACAGGGGATGAAACGTGGCGAACAACCAGTCAAAGAGCATGATCATGGATGTGACTGTGATAGGTATGGGGTAGCAGGACATGATTTGAGACCTTCTAACGTTCGCTATACTAATAGAGTGTATTAGGAGCCAGAATGAACACGGTGCAAGCACCTCCACAACCTCCACAGATTGGTCTACAGCCTCAATACGAAATCACAGACAACGATAAGAAGCGCATAAAACAAATAGAAGCTGCATGGAAAGCTTACGAAGGTTGCCTTGATAAACCATTGACTCCAGTGCAAGGACAGCCAGACGACAATGTGCTCAGCAATCGCATGCAGGCCGTGGTAGATCGTGGAGTAGACTTCCTCTTTGGCCTTGAACTGGAGATATCAATTGAAGAAGGGGCCCCTGCTGAAGCGCAAGATTTTCTTAATCAGACGTGGGGACGCAAAGAGAAGCGTATTCCACTCCTCCAGAAACTAGCCATGCATGGGGCTATGTCTGGTATGGCTTTCCTGAGGATTGTTCCTGATGGCAAGGGCAATTTTCGACTCGTGACAGTTGATCCAAGCACGGTCTATGTTCAAACAGCACCTCAAGACTGTGAAACCGTGTTACTGTGGTGCATTCAATACAGCACTCAGGAAAAGATCAACGGAGCCCCACAGACCTGCTATTATCGTGAGGAGATCGCTCGTATAGATCCCGATGGCAACGCTAGCAAGGGCATGCCTGACTCTGACGACACTTGGCTTATCCAACACTGGACTAGGATTGGAGATAAAGGACAATGGCAATCGGCTGGTGATCCAATCCCCTGGGATTACGAGTTCCCTCCAATTTTTGCATGCCAGAACTTACCTAATCCCTGTGATTTTTGGGGATACCCAGATATCACACCTGATCTGATCGGACTGAATGAAGCACTAAATCTTATCCAATCATGCATTAATCGAACAAATAAGATCTATGGCAATCCGATCATTTACGCAACTGGCATGGCAGAGTCGATCATTGATATCAAGCCTGGAAAGATCATCTCTCTTCCACTTTCTGAAAGCAAAATAGCGGCTGTCCCTATCAGTGCAGACATAGCAAACGCTCTCCAGTTCGCCAATAACCTACGATCAGACATTGACGAGCAGACTGGTGTGCCTGGAGTAGCCACAGGACGCATTGCAGACCTACCACGTGGCAATTTGTCGGGTATCCTAGTCGAGTTGTTATTCATGCCCCTGCTCAAGAAGAACGACAAGAAACGTTGTAACTATGGTGAACTTATTCTTGATGTATCAACAGCATTGCTAAACTTATCAGGTTTTACAGATGATATTGAGATAACACTAAACTGGCAAAGCCCATTGCCTTCTGATGACTTACAAACGGTACAAGCGGCTTTACTAAAACAACAGCTTGGAATAAGCAGCACAGAGCTTCAAAGGGAAATGGGGTACGATCCTGAGGAGCAGTTTGCACTTAATCAGTCAGAAGATGAAAAGAAGCTTACAAGCTTTATGCAGGGTAAGGGGATGCCACCATCTGGTCAACCCGCAAATGGACAACCACCTAGCGCACAGCCACAAACAGGACAGCCTGGGCAGAGTATGGAGCAACAACAATGAGTGATCCCAAATGGCAACCAGTCCTCATGATCCTACGCAATGGTGGAAGACTTGAGTGCGAATGTGGCGCTCTTGCTGTGATCGTGATTGGTGAGCTGAAGAGTCAGGCAGAGGACAATGTGGTAGAAGGCGTAGACTACTGGTGTCAGACATGCTATCACAAAGCCCAGTTAGAGGAGATGAAAGAATGAGCGATAGTCGAGATACACAGTTCCAGGGCTTCGCCAAGGCGCTTTGGGAAGAGATTATGCAAATGACCATTCATGGGTATGGGAGGATTGACGCTGGCACCGATCCCAAAAACTATGAGTTGCTCATAGCGCGTCGGGCCTATGACTTTGCATGTCGTGTTACTAAATATGTTGGGGCTCCTGAATGGGATGATCAACGTATTGCGGAGATGATGGAATATGTCACAGACCTGACCGAACTTCCAAAGGAGCAAGAGTGATGAGTGATAATCTGATGTGCCAAAGTTGCGGAAAGCATCCCATCTTAGAAGATGGAAAGTGCATTCTTTGTTTAGACGATGAAATGGTGAAGAGAAGATATATACGAGCATATGAGATGTTATCTAGACCAGGGGTTACGTTTTCAGATGCGCAGAAAGAGGCGATACAAGAGAGACTCAAGAAGGAGCAAGAGTGATGGTATTTACAGCTTTGCAGTGTGAGATATGCGAGAGCATGCTGAAGTTTCCTGTTATATCTGCCATGCGTGACAGGAAGATGCCTGAAGGTTGGTACACACTGTATCAAGGCGATTTTCAGTCAAATGAGCCTTGGCATTTTTGCTCTGAAACGTGTCTCAATACATGGACAACCACACGCGCAATATCCAAGGATATGAAAGCAAAGGAGCAAGAGTAGTGTCTGGTCGCCTTCAGCAGATTATAGCTCAATACAGGCAACAACTCCTACACCATGAGGCACAAGCACAAGCTAGCCTCTCCTCTGCTCATGCCCACACTCTCCAGAAAATACAACCGCACCTGGACAAGTTGTATAGACAGATCGGGGATGCTCAGAACTCGGGACAACCCGTACCGCTTCACTGGCTCTATGAACAGAACCGTCTCAAGACAACCAAGGCTCTCATCTCAGGACAGATCAACCAGTATGCCGCCCTTGCGAAATCGACAACCATCTCTCTCAAAAAGACAGGCGTTCAGTTAGGAGAACAATCAGGAATGGCCCAGCTTGACGCTACAATGCCCAAGAGCACGCCTTCTAGCTTCGGGGTGCCCTCTGACCAAGCCATAGCGTCTATCGTCGGCTCTACGCAAAAGGGAAGCCCTCTAGCAGACTTGTTCAATGGATGGGGTGCTGAAGCGGCTGACAAGGTGGGGAAGATCTTGATTACTGCTGTATCGCTAGGGGACAACCCGAGAAAGATAGCGCGTGATATAGAAGACGCATTAGATATTTCACGTGCAAGAGCGCTCACAATATGCAGAACTGAAATGCTAAGAGCATACAGGGAAGCCGCACTTGAGACGTACAGAGCGAACGATGACGTGGTCGAGGGATGGCTGTGGCTCTCATCACTTGATGCACGTTGTTGCGCCGTTTGCATAGCAATGCATGGGACTGTACACAGTTTAGGTGAAGACTTAGACGGACACCCTAACTGTAGATGCACTAAAAGCCCACGGGTGAAAGGTTCAAGCTTTGACCCACTACTCGGGTCTAGCTGGTTTGACGATCAATCCGAGGCTGTACAGAGGCAAATCTTAGGTAGTAAAGCTGCTTATGATGCATACAATGGAGGTGCTTCACTGAGTGACTTTGTGGGCATAAATCACGATAAAGATTGGGGGAAGTCTGTGTATCAAAAGTCAGCTAAGGAGGTAGCAGGATGACAGAAGAAGAGAAGCTAAAGCTTTTGTGGGAGATTGCTCATGAAGTAGCTAAGGAAGATCCAACATATGAGACGGGAATGGGAGATGTTGAGTGCTTTTACTGCAATGGAGAGAGCGACTATCAGGAACATAAATTCAAGCACGAGGATGCCTGTATAGTCATAAAAGCACGTGCATTAGTAAAAGAGAAAGGTAACACATGACCACACTCTTGCAACCTCAAATCATCGTCTTGTTATTTGTGCTCGTTCGCTCGTTTGATATTGCTGTATCATCAGCTATAGCACGTGACACGATTAGAGCTATAGCATACGGCATTGTAGCAGTATTGGCTATCATTGCATCTATTATCATCTTATTTGGTTTACATTAGGAGGATTTATGGCAACAGCAATCCCGCTTGTGGGTCAACCACAGCAACCACAATTTCCACAGATCGGGCTGAACATCCTGCCACAAGGGCTGGTGATCACTATCCAGCTAGGCCCGACAACCACCATTCAGCAGCTTATTGACGCTAGCACGATGGATCAATTATGCAAGATGTGGCGTGATAGTCGCAAGAATGCAGGAGATTTACTTAGAGCAGTACAGAGTAGCAAGCTCTAGAAAGGGATAATACAATGGGTGGACCTCCGAGCAAAGGTACTCCATCAGATAAAAGACTCAAGAAAAATAAAAACAAGCCACCAGTGGGACAACCTTCTGCTCAGCAGAAGCCTCCACAGATGCCGCCAAAGAAGGGGAAGTGACATGGCATGGAAGAAAAAGCAAGGCGTAGGTTCAGCACCAGCCCCTAAGCCGACAACTCCTAAAGCTGCTAGTGTCGCCACTCCAACAACAGCGAAACCAGCGGCTTCCCAACCTACCCAAGCGCCTGCACAATCAGTACCCAAGCCGACAAAAGGACATAAGGCGAAAGGGGCACACAAGACACATGCCCCTAAAGCTCCAAAGGTGCATAAAGCATCTCATCATGCAGGACATCATAGCAAGAAAGCAGCAAAACATTGAGCAAGAAGCATCCTGGTTTTGACAAAGCATCATCAAATATTGCCAAGAAGGAAGGCATCTCACAACAAGCAGCAGACGCGATACTTGCAAATGCTACTCGCAAAGCTTCACCTGCGGCAAAAAGAAAAAATCCTAAGCTGAAAAACGTCCCTAAAGAAAAGAAGAAAGGCAAATAAATGGTAAAGAAGGCGGATCAAGATAATGTTCCTCAAGACAAGCAAGAACCCATTACACCAGCTAGTTTTGCAGACAAGCTTGAAGCACTCATGAACGAAGCCTATCAGCAATCTCAGGATGGAGAGCACAAACACCTCTGGGCTGCATGGTGTAACGAGCTGGGTGATTTGTGGAGGAAAGTAAAGCAGCATGCCAAGGCAAATTAAGTTCAGAGCGTGGGACAAAAAGAACCAACGAATGTGCCAAGTTCTCTCACTAGAATATTGGGACCCAGAGCCAGGCGCTGAGTTCATCCTGGGTGGCTGTTATCTTGTCCCTGAATGCCGACGTTTCCGCAATATCGAAGAGCTGGAACTCATGCAGTACACAGGACTCAAAGACTGCAAAGGCGCTGAGATCTACGAGTGGGATATATTGAGCTTCGATAATGACATAGCAGTCGTTGATTACGTTTACAACGGCTTTGTGCTGAGACCAGTGAATTGCATGATACCTAACATTGATTTTGAGCGCTGGACTATCATTGGCAATGCCTACGAGCATCCTGCGCTACTCAAAGAGGTGAAATATGCCTGATGAGCTTGTACCGAACTACGTAGAACGTCCTGAGTGTGGTCACATGCAGACGGTCTATGCACGTCCTTCCCTAAGTGCAATCGACTACACTCAGAGGCTTGTTCCTGAGCTGAAAGAGGCGCTTAAGCAGCCGTGTGAAGAATGTGAGAAAGCGAAACATGCCAAAGATAGACCCAAACAAGAAAATACAAAAGCAGCGAACTGAGCAAGAGATGAAGAAAGCTCTAGAAGAGCTATCATCTTCGGGTAACGCTCGTGTTCTAGATATAGACGATCCTGACATTATCTTGAATGATGCCATAGAGGAATTGCTTGAAAAGCGTCAAATCATTGAGGATATCAAGAATACTGCTCAGAGTTGGCTGCCAAAGTTGGCTAGACGATGATAGTTTGATTTGACAATCTCTTGACTTTACACAAAGGATGAATTATAGTTATGGCAGAAGAAACTACAACAACAACTCCACAAAGTGGCGCGACGCCACCAACTGGACAGCAGACCGCGACGGTCACCAATACTTCACAAGGTGCGACACCTGAGAAGAAACAATCACTTGAGGAAGCTTTAGCGCGGATAGCGGATTTAGAGCGGCATTCCAAGAACAAGGAAGAAGAAGCTGCAAGACACGGCAAAAACTTATCTGCTGCTGAAAAAGAACTAGCTGCATACAAAGAGAAAGAGCGTCAAGCTCAAGAGGCGCAACTATCAGAGCTTGAAAAGGCCAACAAGCGCTTTTCAGAGGCTAACCAGCTTATTCAGCAGAAAGACGAATTGATTTCTCAACTCAAGAAGCAGCTTGTCCTAGCAGAGACCAAGATCAAAGCATCTAGCATGGATTTCCACAATCCTGAAGTGGCTGCAAAGCTTATTCAAGAAAATCTCGAATATGACGAGACTGGCAATCCAACCAATCTAGAGCAGGTGCTTAAGGATCTAGCAAAACAAAATCCTTTCCTTGTGAAGCCTAAACAGGAGCAATCTCAGGAGCAGACAAGTCCTGCTCAGACTGCTAGCCAACAGAGGGCACCAATGATCCCTGTGAACAATCCAGGAAGGTCGGTTATCTCACCACCTGGACAGCTTCCACCAAATAGGCCCGTCAGACTTTCTGAAGTATACGGTCAAAAACGTTAGTTAAACTTTTTCTTATATCTCGTACTCAGCACCTTTCGAGAGATGTTGAGCAGGGGATGATAGGAGCTTATACATGGCTATAGCTGCTAATTCAATGACACTAGCTGACTACGCTCTAATGAGCAATAGTCCGTTAGTACGAGCAATTACATATTCCCTCATCTTATATTCCAACATCATTCAAGACGTACCTTTGATGGACAAGAAGTCCCTGATTGCAAACGGTACACGTTTTGAAGGCAACCTCCCAAGCGTCAACTGGTCTCAATTGAACGCTGAAGGCGTAACCACCAAAGGTACTCCTACGGCTTATCAGGAACAGGCCTACATCATCAGAAACTACATTGACGTTGATAAGTTCCTAGTTGAGGATGAGAACGCCATTGTAGATCCTAGAGCCACACAAGCAGAAGCTTTCCTCAAGGCGCTCACCTACGATCTGAATGACAAATTCTTTAACAATAACCACATCACTGGAGATGTGAACTCATTCGTTGGCATCAAATACCGCATAGACAACGGCGGTACCTTTGGCGTGCGTTCTGAGAACAAGATCAATGGTGGTGGTGTAGACCTCTCACAGTCTGGCGCAACACAAGCGACTGCCAACAAGTTTATCGAGTTCCTTGATCAGCTTCTTTGGTCGGTGGACAGCCCAGATGGTGAAGGTGTGGTCATTTACGGAAATGAAGTGTTTAAGCGTCGTTTAAACTTTGCACTCAGGCTGATGGGTACAAGCGGTGGTCTTGATATAACGCAAGATCAGTTTGACAGAACCATCACCAAATATAAAGGTGCTATCATTCGAGATCCTGGTTATAAGTCTGACCAGACAACTCGTATCATTACCAACACTGAGAATTCAGATGGTACATCAGGCTCTAGCACCTATACCTCCATTTACGCTGTCAACTATGATACTGATCACTTTTTCGGGTGGCAGTTTGGAGAGCCCAATGTGCAGGATCTAGGACTAATATATAATGGTGTCATATATCGCACGCTAATCGACTGGGCTGTGGGCTTCATGAATTCGTCTGTACGTTCTTTGGGCCGTGTCTACGGTATCAAGATGAGCTAGCTTGTAGAAGGAGATTAAAATGCCAACAGATGCGCTTATAACTTTACAGGCTAGCGTCACTAAGACCGCTACGTTTAATGGTAGTGCAGTTACCCTTGCAGGTGGAACTCCAAGACGTGGACTCAAGGCGCGTGTCATTTACTCAGCAGCTAGCAATGCTAGTGGCTCGAATAACGTTGTGTTCTCTATTGATGCGTCGCGTGATGGTGGCTCTACCTGGAATACCGAATTTCAAGCTGATCCTATTGCACTATCCACTACTGCACAGTCTGGCGAAATCTTTATTCCATTTGAGGTTTCACCAAGTAGCGTCGGAAGTACAAATGGTGTACAGGTTCGTTTGAGTGCAACATTCAGTGGTAGCGGCTCTACTCCTACTATCACTTATCAGGGTGATATCGTGCCATCCCGCCCATAGTTAGTTTATTGATCAGGAGGCGCATATATGGCACGTACAACAATGGCCGCTCTTATTGCTAGAGTTCGTCTTCTGGTCAATGATACCCAACCTGCTGGCAATGGTCAGGTCTGGACTGATGACCAGATCCAGGATGTGATGGATGCTTCACGCTTGGATGTGAAAAATCTGTCTTTGAAACCTATGCCGACATTTACAGGGAGCACTATCCAATATCTGGATTATTATGCTCCTATGGGTGACTGGGAAGATGATCTAGTGATTAAGCAGTATTTGATCACTGTTGTTACACCTGCAACATCAGAAAACATTGTAGGGCACTGGACATTTAGCCAAACAACACTTCCACCTCTTTACATCTCTGGTAAAACGTATGATGTCTATCGAAGTGCAGCAGACTTACTTGAAAGACAAGCTGCACAATGGGTATTGTCATACAGCATGACTGTAGATGGTCAGAGTTTGCAGCGCGGTCAGGTGGTAACTGCTCTCCAGAACTTGGCTCGAACCTACCGCATGAAACAGAGAGCACGCAACATCAGCCTGACCAGGACTGACGTGACAAAAGCCACAAGACTAGCAGGCGGGGGGTTGTTAGGGCCGTTAGAAATCGATTATATGGCTGACGGGAAAGGGAGGTAGCGCATGCCCTCAATGAATCCTGTGTCAGCTTCAGAGCTTGCCAGTATTCGGTCAGACATACAAGCAGCATCCTGTGATAAGACTTGTGTCATCCAACGCAAGACCAAATCATCGGATGGCATGCTCTCGGAAACTGAGTCCTGGTCTACAGTCGCTACAACGGTAGCAGGCATGCGTCAGCCCACGGCGGGCCAGTTACAGAATTACGATTTTAAGATTGGCTCTCTCTCAGCTTGGCAGGTATTGTTACCATATGGTACAAATGTTCAGGAACAAGACCATTTGATCATTGAAGGTCAAACACTTGTTGTGCAGGTGTTACTTGATCCTCATAGCTATGCTGGTTTATTGCCAGTTCTCGCGAGTGAGGTGAAATAATGCCCGACTCCTTTAACAACTTTGGCAATATTGCAGATGCTTTACCTGATGTACTCAGCAAAGTTGTGAGGAAAACAGCATTTGACATTCAATCAGATGCACAGAGTCTAGCGCCGCGTGATACGGGCTTCTTAGCAAACAGCATTTACGTCAAGACCAGTAAAGAGAGCACATATTCACAGGTAGGACAGCCAAGCAAAGAGGGATCGTCACTCTTGCAGGAAGTCGAACAGCCACCAGATGATCAGACGGCTTATATTGCAGTAGGAGCGAATTATGGAGTGTATTTGGAGTACGGAACCGTTCACCAACCACCTCAGCCATATCTCACGCCTGCTGTGGAAGCTGGTCAGGAAGCGCTAGAGGCTGCTGCTAGTGAGATTGAGAGTATGTTGAAGGATGCAACCGGATGAGCGTAATGGAGTCAGTGCTGGGCTTACAATTCCTAGCCACCACATTGCAGGGGGATGCTACGCTAGCGTCTCTTGCGCCTGGTGGTATCTGGAGAGGATCAGCAGATCCAAATGTGAGCACTCCATACGTGGTAGTGGCTCTCCAGTCAGGAACCGATGCATTGACTGTGCAGGGGGTTAGGCCACTTGTGCATTTACTTTTTCAAGTTAAGGCGGTCGGGCCTGCCAACAATACAGCAGCAGTAGCCAGTGCAGCGGCTCAAGTGGACATCTTGCTCGGGGGGAATCAGGGACTCAGGAACGTTACTATCCCAAACGGGTTTATAGGGAGCTGCTATAGAGATGGAACATTGATAATAGACGATTTACAAGCGGGGGAGAAGTGGGTACATATCGGCGGTTTATATAGAGTTGATGTAGAACAGACAAATTAATTAATCTTATACATCTTTCTCAGCATCTTTAGATAGATATTGGGAAAGGCGTGATAGGAGCAAATAATGACTTGGAATCCCAAGATACAGACAATAAATCAGAGGGTGCAACTAGGTGTAGAAAGCACCTCTGCATTGGGTACAGCAGTAGCAGCAAGTAAGTTACTGGAATGTTTTACATGGACATTGGGCATTGACGCCGATGTATCAACATTTGGCTCATCTGGACACAAATATGATGAGGTTCAGGAGGAGAATTGGGAACAAACGAGCATTGATGTGTCTGGCAACATGGACTTCAATGGAGTTGTCTACCTGCTAGCCTCTTGTATGGGTTCAATCAATCCTGCTGCGCACCTTGCATCTGCTACTGCTAAGGACTGGATATATACCCCACCAATCTATGGGTCAATTGTTCCGCAAACATACACGCTTCAGCAAGGCGACTCGATTAGAGCGCGTTCTCTTCCTTATGCTCTTATTAATTCGTTTAGCTATAAAGGTACGCGTAAGACTCCTTTTACTGTAAGCGCCAAGGGTTTTGGTCAATCTATGACCGATGGTATCACGCTCACCTCTTCGCCTACTGCTGTAGCTCTTTCGCCTGTTGTAGGTAAATTCTTCAATGTGTATTTAGACACTACTTCAGCAGGATTAGGAACAACTCAGCTAACAAGCTGCTATAGTGTAGATTACTCGTTTGATAGCGTTTATGCTCCTTTCTATCCACTTAATAGGTCAAATGCATCCTTCACTGGTCATATCGACACAAAGCCAAAAGCTACTCTAAAGCTCATTTTGGAGACAGATGCAACAGGCCTAGCAACCATGCAAACAACCTATCTGCAAGGTGGAGCAACGGCTTATGTCCGTGTTCAGGCTGTTGGAAATCAGATTGCCAATGACGGCCCAGGCGCAATTAACGCCACATTCCAGCATGATATGGCCTGCAAAGTCGGCAAGCCCTCCCCTTTCAAGGATGAGCAAGGCATTTATGCTGTGGAATGGGAATTGACAGTTGTGGAAGATCCTAACTGGAGTAGCGGTACAGCCCAGAAAGTAACCGTAACAAATCTTTTAGCTTCATTGTAGGTGATGTATGCCATTATCGATTGATCAGGTTGCTAGTAACAAAGCTAGCGTTACATTCCCATATGCAGGGGATACACTAACTGTTGTGTATTATCCATCTCGCATTTCTGACAAGATGCTGAGATCTCTGTCTAAGACAGACACAAATAATGTTGATGGTGTCTTAGATGGTCTCGACTCTATGAATGAAATGCTGTCAAAAATCATTAAAAGCTGGGATTTATACAAAGATCCTAAACAAACTATTATGTATCCAATTGATGCAGAAAGCTTATCAGAGCTTCCATTAGGATTTAAACGGGAAGTTTTCATGAAGATTATGGAGGATATGAACCCAAATACGATAGCGGCTCAGATCCAGAAATAATCAATCTGAGCCGCTATATCGCAACCGAAGGCGAGCTTGGGGAAGTCCCCGACTTTTATCCAATCATTCAAGCAGCAAAATACTTAGGATGTAAACCTTGGGAATTGTGGGAACAGTCAATATTCTGGAAGAATGCGGCTCTCAAATGCATGCAAGCTGAATTTTCGGCTCAGAAGACAATAGAAGCTAGAAAAAACGGGGGATAGTAATTGGCAATAACAGCAGCTCAATTGCAGGCAGTAGTGCAGGTAACAGGTGCCGATACTGCAAAAAGCCAACTTTCAGATGTGGGCAAATCTGCTGACAATGTGTCGGGTGGATTTGGCAACATGCTAAAGCAGGGGCTTGCTAATGCTGCTGGGTTCGCTGTGTTTAATGTTGGAGCCAAGGCAGTTGGCTTTTTGAAAGACCAGTTTGCCGATACTCTCCAGGTAGCCATGCAGCATCAGCAGATCATGAGCCAGACCGCCCAGGTGATCAAATCTACTGGTGATGCTAGCGGGATGACAGCCCAGTCCATTTCAGATCTTGCTATGTCCCTCAGCAAAGTAACTCCCTTTAGTGATGATGTAATCCAGAGCGGAGAAAATATCCTCCTTACATTCACTGGCATAGGCAAAGACGTCTTTCCGCAAACCACTAAAACCATGCTCGACATGGCCCAAGCGATGGGCATGGATACAAAATCAGCAGCAATGCAATTGGGCAAAGCGCTCAATGATCCTGCACAAGGTCTTTCTGCTCTTTCCAGAGAAGGTGTCACATTCTCGGAAAAACAGAAGGAAATGATCAAGCACATGGTTGCTGTTGGCAATACAGCAGGTGCTCAAAAGATCATGCTTGCTGAGTTGCAAAAGGAGTTCGGGGGAAGTGCTCAAGCGGCTGGAAAAACGTTCGGAGGACAACTGCAAATTCTCCAGAACAATTTGGAGGATGTAAAGCAAAAAATCGGCATGGCCTTACTGCCAATCTTGTCACAGTTCACAGGGTGGATATCTACGAGTGCTATGCCCTTGGTAAATCAGTTCAGCGATTGGTTCGCTAACGTGGGCGCACCTGCAATACAAAATTTTGGCAACTTCATCTCTCAGAATATCGTTCCTGCTTTCCAAAAATTTGGAGGATCTGCAAAAGGATTAAATCCTATTTTAAAAGATCTTGGAGCTATTGCTGCTAATCTTGCTTCAGATGTCGGGCCTTTCATCCAAAGGATTGCAGACTGGTCTGAAAAGCATAAAATACTTGAAAAAACTACTAATATTGTCAAAGTTGCGCTTAATGATGCTAAAGAAGTTATCAAATCTGTAGAAGAAGCAATTACTCCTATTATTCATAATATCAAAGATTGGACTGACAAACATGATCCTCTAAAAATAGCGGTTAATGCTGTAAAGACTGCCTTGACCGATGGTAAAAAAGCCATTGATGATACAAAAAATGCAATTAAAGATGTGATTAGCTGGTATCAACAATGGAAACCTTGGATTGATGGAGTAGCAATAGCAATAACAACCTTCTTTCTTCCTGCCATGATCAAGGCTGGTACTGAAGCGGTTGTAAATGGAGTAAAAATAACAACCAGCTTTATTCAATCTATGATCCAATCTGGCACGGAAGCGGTAGTTAATGGAACAAAAGTAACAATACAATTTGTGCAATCCATGATCAAAGCAGGTATTGAGGCTGTTATTAATGGAGCAAAGATTACAGGCGAATTTGTATCTAGCATCATTAAAACGGGTATAGAAGGGTGGAATGCAGCAGGCAAGCTAGCTCTATTTATAGGAAATATCATAAAGTCAGGTATTGAGTCAGCTATTGCAGGTGGGAAAGTAGCAGTTGAATTTGTAGGCAATATTATTAAAACAGGTGTAGAGGCTGCTATAGCAGGTGGTAAGGTTGTAGGGAGTTTTATATCTTCTATTGTTTTAACTGGTACTCAGGCGGTTGTGAATGGGGCTAAAGTAGTTGGTAGTTTTATAGCTTCCATGATCACAGCAGGTGCTCAGGCTATCATCTCGGGTGCTCAGATTGTCGCCTCGTTTGTGGCTGGTCTGATCACGGCGGGTGCTGAGGCAATTGTCTCAGCAGGGATTTTCCTTGCTACTCTTGTACCTTCGTTATTGGCTGTAGCAGCCGCTACGATAGCCGCCACGTGGCCATACCTTCTGATTGCTGCTGTGGTAGCTGCTGTGGTAGCTGGTATCGTACTTGCCATTCAGCACTGGGCGCAAATAACCGCGTGGTTTCAGGGAGTGTGGACGGTCACATGGAATGCTGTTTCTGCCTTCTTTACAAATATCTGGAATGGCGTAATTTCGTTTTTAAAGTCAGCATGGGATGTTATCGTTAATATCGCTAAAACTGCTGCACAGATACTTTTAGCTGTTATTATTGGACCAATAGGCTTGCTTTTTATACTAATCATGCAACATTGGACTCAAATACAACAATGGCTATCAAATGCATGGAATAATCTAAGATCTCTTGCATCAAATGCATTTAGCTCAGTAGTAAGCACTATTGCGGGTTTCTTGGGTGGACTTGGATCAAAAGCGCTCACCTGGGCACAAGACATGATCAATCAATTCGTGCAGGGTATCCTCAGCGGAGTTGGGGCGGTAGGAAACGCTGTTTCAAAAATAGCTGATAAAATCTCATCATTCCTGCATTTCTCAAAGCCCGACGTGGGTCCTCTGGTGAATGTTGATAATTGGATGCCTGACTTTGGAGACCTGCTATCAAAAGGTCTGGCTAATCAAGTGAGTAAAGTTCAGGCCCCTGCTTTGCAATTGGCGTCAACCATGGCTATGAGCATATCCCCCTTGCAAGGTGGCCTGACGGCTTTACCAGCGGGTGCGCGTGCTATTCCTTCTTCGATTGTCTCCCAATCATCCGCCTCGCGAAGTGGAGAGATACACGTCCACAACTACATTGATGGAAAAGAAATCACGAATAATGTTGGACCTCGCATAATTAAAACAACTCGTACATCAGGACCGATAAGGAGTAATGTATGACAACTACCTCTTTATCAGTCAAGATAGCAGGTGTGGAATACGCTACAATCATACCTGATGCAAAAGGCAATATTAACGGTAATCCTTTTGTCCAGAATGACAAAATAGAAGAACGTTCTACTTGTCAATTTACTATCTATGATGCAAATGGCACATATTCGTTTAAAAAAGGGCAATCGGTTGTAGTAACTGATACAATAGAAGGTGCTATATTTACTGGTATTATACAAAGTGTAAAGCGAACTACTGACGTATGGCCTCATGTTTACCATGAAATATCTTGTAGCGATAAAACAGCAATAATAGACGGTAAAACATCCAATAAGACATACACTAATCAATATTCAGGAGCTATAGCTGTAGATCAAGTAAAGGATGAGTGGGTGAACGGGATTACAGCTAATTTTGCCGTGGATACCGATACCACACAAGCAGATTTCTCAGCAGGAAATTTGAACGGCACGGTAGCAGCAAATAATGTGGGGGATGGGAACTTAGAATTAGCACCTGCTGGAGTCACGACTACTATTCTGGAAAATACTACCTCAATATTTGGCAATGGCACGCTCACGAATATGACAGCCTCAAATAATGCGTTGGGGCCGAGCGCCACACAGGCTATGAAAATACAAGCAACACAGAGCGTGCAAGGTATCTCAAATAGCTATACCTATGTGAAGTTCTGGGCAGGAACACCAATCAGCATCATCTCAGGCCGCTATCTGGAGTACGATCTCTGGATATCCTCTTCTAGCCCAGAAGCGAAAATCGGCATTGACCTTGTTTTCACCGATGGAACAGCATATCGAGATCTAGCAACATCCAATAACGGTCTGTGGTTTGATGCTCAAAACAAGAGTCCTCACCCTGGCACGGACCTCAAAGGATTAGCAACTGATCAGTGGTATCATCGCAAATTTCTATTAGACGGTTTTACAAGCAAAACAATAGCATATGCAATGATAGCCATTGAAGGTGATTCAAGTGGTACTTACACTGGATACGTAAAAAACATTTATGAGACCGATGGTTCAGGAACCATCATCAATACATTCTTTAGCGGATCATTAAATGTTAGTCCACCTCAACAGATGCAAAAGCAAGGATATGGCACAACAAATGTAACTGTAGTCAACACTTACGATTGCAGTACAGCTAATCGCGTATCACCATCCTATAGCATTAATGCCACAAAAATACTTAAAAGTTCGTTTTTTACCTGTACAACAAGTTTACCTTTCGGATACTCTCTCTATATGAGCTACTCTATTGATGGTGGAAATAGTTATACTTCAATCTCTAGTAATAATGCAGCTCTACCTGCTTTGTTGGCTGGTCAATCTCTCTCAGGAAAGTCTATCCAGTTCTTGTCTCGCTTCAGTCAAGGCGCGGGTGCTGATCCCACGCAACAGCCTCTACTCACATCCATGCAAGTTATGCTCTATCCAAGCTATACCGCAACGAAGTCAGACGTAAATCTTGAATGGACAACCAATAGCCAGTGGAATGCAGGTACGCATACCAACACACAAGCTACCAATAACACGCTTCAGCCGTATGGAGCCGTCCAGAATTATGATGCTGGCAATCAACTCAGCACGGTTGTACAAACTCTGTATGGAGGCGGTGCAACTGGTCCGAACAATGCCAACTCATGCTTTCAATACGTAGATAGCAAGCAATTCAGGCTCGTTGTACATCAATCCACAGAGGCACGCTCAAGACTCGATTTTACTGGGCAATGGGCGGATTTTCAGATGGAATTTGATGTGATGGTGGATAACGCGAACATGAAAGTCGGTTGTGTGTATCGCACTACAGGATGGTCAAATTATGATGGTACATTTGCATATGGTGTTGAGATAATTGGAACGACAATAAAGCTATTTAAAGGCACAAATAATGGAGGAGCCTCTAGCAATGCGTCAGTCACGCAGGTTGGGTCAACAGCTAACGTTAACCTGACATCACAAGCAATGCATCGCATTAAACTCCTAATCGTAGGATCTTCACATAAAATATACTTTGATGATACATTAGCAATAAATACGACTGATAGCACCTATACAGGAGCAGGCAACGTTGGATTTCGTATCTCAAACAATGATGCATCAAATGGATATATAGGCACATTCGACAATTTCGGAATATCACCTCCTAACATCTTTTCCGGATGCAACTGGACAAGCCAATCTGTCAGCCTTGCCAGTGCAGGTACATATCTCAACTCGGTAGTTCAATGGGATGATATCTCGACCGATCCTACACAGGTAGCCAATAACTTGTGGGTAAGCTACAACGGGGGATCGACTTGGAACCTGTGTACAAATGGAGCTGCTTTACCAGGACTTACAGCAGGACAATCTCTCTCAGGTGTAAGTGCTCTCTTCCAAATGCTTTTCTCCTATAACACAAGCACTGTTTTACCGCAAATCCAGGACTTGACCGTGTATGTGTTAGGTGGTTTCAGCAGTAGTGGCACAAGGATCAATAAAGCGCTCTTGCTAACCAGCGTGGGAGTATGTGGCTCTACATTGGTATCCTGGAATGCTCTAACTCCAACCGGAACAAGCGTAGCACTGGCTACGAGCTTAGATGGTGTGACCTATACCAGTATCTCGAATGGTGGCTCTATTTCCGGCCTCAATCAGCAACCAGCACCAACCATAGACAGCTTCAATCTCATCAGCTCAGGATCATACACAAGCACGGCTCGAACCGGAGGAACCGCCACGAGTTTTGTATGGGACACAGCCAACTCAAGATTGACTGTCTCGGGTGGGACCAATGCTATCCTGCTCTATGGAGCCATCTCTTGCAAGGATGTGGATATCTACTTCGATCTTGACCAAGCCGATCAGGCTGGGATTGTTTGGAGATGGACTGATGCAAGCAATTTCTATGAATTAGATGTTTTTGATGCATCATCTAGTGCAGGTGCCACAAATGTTATGCGCCTATACAAGGTTGTGAGTAATACAAAGACGCAAATTGGTTCCGATCTATCGATCACGCTTGTGAGGGGAAGTACTGTCAAACGCGCCAGATTGACCATGATTGGCACGGCTATCACTGTCTATTTTGATAGTTCTCAAGTACTCAGCACAACTGACTCTGCTCTAGCAGGTCCTGGCCAGATCGGCTTTATCAATGCGTCCGGCTCAGCCCACTTTTACAATCTGAGAATACAGCCACAAGGTGACAATCTGAGTGGTAAGCAGGTGTACGTCAAGCAAACCTTGACTTCTACCGACCCAACCCAAACGCCTCAAATAACTGATTTAACTACATTGGTAACCAATCCAAATATTCGAGCAGGCTCCCTCATTCCTACCGCTGACTATACAAATACATATAAATCAGACAATATTAAAGATCTTGTGAAGCAATCTAATTACTACTCGAATATCAAAGTTGACGGTTCTTTCATATTCATACCGAGAGAAACTGTACCATCGCCTTGGGTGCTCACAAATAAAGATATCCTGCCTGATAGCATGGAAGTGGATGATGTGGCCGATCTGTACCGTAACAGGCATACGATGACAGGAGTCATTACAACCGTTAGTGTGAGCGAAACGAAGATAGGAGATGAAAACACTACATCTTGGACATTAAAATACAACGTCGTTTCAGTATCATCTATTACGCTCAATGACCAAACTAAAACTTTTGGCTTAAAAGGTGCTTCAACGGTCTATGACTTTTATTATGAAGTAGGATCAAATAGTATAGCTCAGGACAGTAAAGGTACAGTACTCCAACAGACCGACACGCTCATCATCTCCTATACAGGCAAAACAACTACAACCGTGACCAGGGACAATACTGGACAGTTCACCAATACAATCAGCCAAAGACAATATATCGATTATGCAGGGACCTCCATCCCTGTGCAGGTTGTCCTTAATCAAGCCTCAGCTACGGTCTCATCCTCTGGCAATAGTGATGATCTAGACGTGAGCCTGCTCAAACGTATAGCGGTAGATATCAATATTACAGCTCAGAGTGGTACAAGCCCGACTGTGCAGTTCTTTGTGGATAGGAAGGATGCCGCTGGTAACTACTCTCAGATCTGGTCATCCTCTGTGATTAGCGCTAGTACTGCTACTGTTTCAACCACGATTGGACCGAAGTGTACCGTAACGGAAATCTTGGGTTTCACTGTTCGTATTCGCTGGGTGATTGGAGGTTCAGGAAGCCCAAGCAAGACTTTCTCCATATCAATTCAGGGACGTGTTGATCCTGCTCTAGCCAATCTCGGGGTAGTAGAGGCTGTGGAGGATGTGTCATCACTCAACATTGACGTACCAACTGCTCAAGCAAGAGGAGATGCTGCTCTCCAGACATGGGGAGCTATTGGCCGTACATTCAAATTTAAGACCAGACGAACGGGTCTTGCGGCAGGACAATATCTTTCTGTCTTTCTTCCTGGGATGAATATTCAAGATGCATCAATGCTCATTACAAGCATACAAAGAGATCAGCAATTTAAGTTGACTTCAGGAAGCGCAGACATGACCTATATTTTTACCGTTGAGGCTTCTGAAGGGCCTGTTCTTACATCATGGTCTAATACTTTGAATAATGCTTTGGGGGTAAAATGAGTAAAACAACTATACTGAATCAAGCATCTGCAATGAAAACAGCAAATGCAGATACAGGAAATATTTCATGGGGGAACTGCTCTACCATTGCTGTAGATGTGAATGTTACAGGACAGCAAGGAACGAGCCCCACACTTGAGATCTTTGTTGATAGGTTGGGAGCTGATGGCTTGACATACTTCAATATGTGGGACAGTACGGCTATTTCTGTGTCAAGCGCAAGCAGCGGCTCACCAGTTCAGATTAAGCGCTCTATTGGTCCTGGTTGCACTACAACTGAAGAAATAGGCGCGTCAGGTCGCATTCGATGGCAGATTGGAGGTAGCTCAACTCCAGGCGCTCAGTTCTCAATTTCTGTTCAAGGCGAGTGAATAACACCTTGCAAGGTAGATATCTTGTATTGTATAATGTTGTAATTAGTTTCTTGTTTTGAGGCCAGAGGCATGTAGTGTGCCATTGACCTGAGAAGGAAGGGATAAGATGACAGCGGGGAATGCCTCACAATGGCAGGAAAATATAGCTGATATAGCAACAGGAATTGACACGCTTGCCTCACAAGGCGGCACGGCGGGTGTGCAGTATACCGATGGAGCGGCGGCTCCTACTCATCCTATTGGCAATCAGATCATGTTTAACAATGCTGGTACAGAGACGGCTGTAAGTGCAGCTAATCCTTTGCCAGTCAGCGCAACCGTTACGCCAGCGGCTAACCAGCGCGTCAATGCCCAGGCCAATGACTTCCTAACAGGCTCTATAGTCGATCTGCTCACGCTCCTAACGCTTGCAGGAACACCTACTGATGCTAATACCGTCAACAGCCTCATGGGGCGTCTCACAAAGATCAGAGACCTCCTGAACGCAACCTTGACAGTTTCAGCATCGGGGAATTTCAACAGTGCTAGCGTAGGCACTGATGGCTCTGCTATCCCAGGCAGCTCAACGCTCATCGGCGCAAGCGATGGCGCAAACTTACAGCAGCTCCTTGTTGAGAGCGCATCGAATCGCAACCTGCGCACGGCCATTTACAATGGCGCTAATGAACTCAGTGTTAATAGCGCAGGACAGGCGCAAGTAGAGGACATTGAGCAATCAGGTTATATTGCCCTTTCATCGCCACCTTCTACCACAAATGCAGGAAGCGATACACCGCTTACATTTAGCTCTCAAGTCAATCGTGTGATCATTCAGAATAATACAAGTGCTAACGTCAATTACGCCTTCGATACATCTGCGAGTGCAGGATCAATGTTACTTGTCCCTGGTGCCACATTAATCTATCCAAAGAAATGCACAGTGCTGCATTTGTTCACAGCAGCAGCACAAAACATCAACGGAAGCACAGCGGGCAATATAGTTGCCCTAGGAGCAATGTAATATGACAGCGATACTAGGACAGCAGCGAAATCTCAATTTCATCAATGTGAAGGATTGGGGAGCGCAAGGGGATGGCGTGACTGATGATGCTGCCGCAATTAATGCCGCTATCAGTGCGTCTGCGAGTGGAGCAAGAATATTCTTTCCTGCCGGGACCTATTTGATCGGATCGATGATCAATTTGCTACAAAATCGCTCGTATCAAGGCGCAGCATATGGCTCAACAATAATCAAGCAGAAGAATAGTGCTAATCTTGACTCGCTCCTAGCTGCTAACGGCTATGCCAATAATAACGTCTTTTCCGATGCACAAATAGAAGTATCCAATCTCTTCATAGACGGGAACTGGAATAACAATACATCAGGTAATGGTCTTGTCCTGATGAATTCCTTTTCAATTGTCAGGCAGGTATGGTGTAATAATATCCCTAGTGCTGGTATTGTGCTATCTGATCGGAGCATGGCAAATATCAGCACAACGATTACTCAAACGATCTCTTCAACAGGCAGTCAGACCGTGAGCGTTGGCAGCACGACCGGAATGTCGCAAGGTATGTCCTTGTCTGTAGATCCTACGGGGGCTAATGCGGAGGCTATCACAGTATCGGCTATCGTGGATAGTACCCACATCACAGCAAACTTTACCAAGACCCATTCAAACGGCGTAACGCTCAGCTCAATCCTGATGAATAGTTCAATTGAGAATAGGATACTTGAGTGTAAAGTTGCTAATGCTAACGCGTATGGCATTTGGGTACGCGATAATTCCATCAATTCCGGTAGATGTACAGATAATCATATCCTCAATAATGTGCTCTCAAATTGCGGCGCTACTGGGAATGTACCGACAATATCGGTAGAACGCGGGGCTGGACATTTCATTCATAGAAATCACGTTTATGCATGTCAAGCATCTGGAATTTCTGTAGGAAATGCATGGAGTACGTTTATCACTGAGAACGAAATAGATGGCTATGGACAAAATACAAGCCCGACAGGACAGTTCTGGAAGGGTATAGCGGTTACGTGTATTGGACCACGCGCTACGGTTATTAGTGATAATATCATCTCATCTTCGGAACCTAACGCTAGTACCGTCTATCAACATCTCAGCGTAACAGCAGGCGGTGTTACAACGGGTAGAGCACTCATTCACGACAATCACATCTATGGTGGAGGTGGAAATTCAACTCATAGTATCGGACTCTTGGTTCAAAGCAATGGCACACAGACGGGAAGCGGGCAAAGCTTCTTCTTCCTCGTCCACGGAAACCGTATGGAGAACGTTGGCGCGCAATTATTCTATGATGCAGCGGCAACGAGCGTTCTTGCCGCTCAGGAAAACTTTGGAGATGTACAACTCGACGCCCATTTAATAGCAAGCCTTGCTATCTTGTCGGCTCCTGCCTTAGCTGCGCTCGCTGCAAACGGTGGCAGTGCTCCTGCTCCTTCTTCGTCTCTCACTACCTCACACGATTCTCGTGGAAGAGTGCGCTTTGGCAGTGGCACATCACCAACCGCAGGTGCTCAAGTCAGTGTTACTTTTGCGCGAGCTTATGCCTCAACACCAACAATTGTACTTATAGCGCAAAATGCAGCAACAGCGGCTCTTAATCCATATGTGGATAGTCCCACCACAACGGGATTTAATATTGCATTAGGGACTGCTCCAGCGGCATCGCAAGCAAATACAACGTATATTGTTGGATATATCGTGATTGGATAATTATCGCAAGTATAGAGAGATTATGGAGGAATACATGGTAGATTATGCACAAGCAATATGGATACCTAACAACAACTACTTTGCCAATACAGGCAAGAAATCATACCTGATATTACATGGCACGGCAGGAGGAACTAGTGCTGAAGCTATTGCGGCATACTTTAAAAGTACTGAAGGGACAAACAATCCCGTATCAAGCCACTATATCGTAGGTCAGGATGGTACTGTAGTTCAGACAATTGCAGAGTCTAACGGAGCATGGGGAAATGGCGTGGTGACTTCTGGCCATGACCCCTGGTGGTCAGACTTGATCAATCCAAACAATATTACAATCTCAATTGAGCACGTCAAGCCCGATGATGCAAATGCTACACCTCTTACATCTGTTCAACAAGCTGCAAGCTTTGCTTTGATCAAGGATATCTGCACACGTAATAACATTCCAATGCGTGCGGCGGATGCACAAGGCGGGATCACAGGACATTATTCAATCGACCCAATCAATAGAAGTAGATGTCCAGGAACGTTCCCATGGGATGCACTATGGGCATATTTAGCAAATGGAGGAAATACTATGAACGTCCCGAGCGGATGGTCTGACGATGGCCACACTCTCAAATCACCAGACGGAACACCCGTCGCACTCGGCTTTAGAGACCACGTACTGGGCTCGAATTGGGACCCCACAAACATCCCGCTCGAAGCTGAGCATCATGACCTCATCCTAGAGCAGAGCAACACTAGCTTAGGGGCTGGTCAGAGCCAGATGTTTAGATGGAAGCGTCTGGAGTACACACCAAAGATGGGAGTATTTGAGGGCTGGTTGGGTCAAGAACTGCTGTGGTATCAAAAGCAATACCAAGTCATGCTCAAGCAGATAGCCGATCTACAACAGCAGCTCAATAAGGATACGCAAGCTCAGCAGATCAAAGCGCTTCAGAGCCAAGTAGCCACATTGCAAGCTCAAAATGACCAGCTAAAGGCACTACTCGACGCCTCAAATCTTGGCAAGATCAACAGCCTTGCCAAGCAGATTGAAGGTCTATCACAAGTGCAATAGGAGGTATATAGTGAATTGGACACAAACAGTTAACACGCTTATATTTGTGTTTGGGACATTTATAAGTATTCTAGA
>CBJMBI010000005.1:0-28344 GCA_966427955.1 uncultured Ktedonobacterales bacterium | reverse complement strand
TCATGATCCTCTTTGTCAGTACAGGCACATTTGAGTTCAGCAAGTTGCAAACGGCTGTCCTGAGCATGGATAAGACTGTGCTGACCATTGCGATGATTTGTGTCTTCTGCGGTGCAATTGGTAAATCGGCCCAATTCCCATTGCATGTATGGTTGCCCTCAGCTATGGAAGGTCCGACTCCTGTGAGCGCGCTGATCCACGCGGCAACTATGGTTGCTGCTGGTGTCTATATGGTGGCACGTACCTTTCCCCTCTTCTATGCAGCGGACCCGGCTGCCTTTCAGGTGGTCGGCTGGATTGGTGCCTTCACGGCCTTCTTTGCTGCTACGATCGCGCTAGTACAGTCTGACTTCAAACGCGTGTTAGCCTTTTCGACGATTAGTCAGTTAGGCTATATGTTTGTTGGCTTGGCAGTAGCTGGTCCAGAGTATGGCACAGGTCCTGGTATGTTCCATCTCTTCACTCACGCGTTCTTTAAGGCACTGCTCTTCCTGGGTGCGGGTAGCGTACTCTTCGGCTTGCATCATGCCATGCATCGTGAAGTCCAGGATATGCGCCTGATGGGTGGCTTAGCGACTAGGATGCCGATTACCGCTGCAACATGGTTGATTGCAACCTTGGCAATCTCAGGTTTCCCCGGTTTCTCTGGCTTCTTCAGTAAAGAGACGATTATTGGTTTGACCTATGATCACCAGCAGTGGGGTCTCTATGCTCTCACATTAGTAACTGCTGGTCTGACTGCATTCTATATGTTGCGTGCTTTTATTCTGGCCTTCGGCGGCAAAGGCGGCTATCTGGGCGGCCTATGGGGTGGTCCTTATCGTGGTGAAGGTGAGGTCCATGAGTCTCCGCTGACAATGACAATTCCTTTGATATTGTTGTCTATTCCTTCGGTGATTGCCGGCTATTGGGTAGGCTTCTTTACTTACCTTAATCCTGATGCAAAACCGTTAAATATCAGTCAATTGCTGACTCTACCCGATACCTGGATTGGCGTAGCTGTCTCGCTAGCAGGTTTAATTATGGCATATGCAATTTATGCACGTATTGAACTAGCCAAGATTGAGTCTTTCGTACAAAGTCGTCCTGTGCTGCATACGGCGCATCGCATTCTGTATAACAGGTATTATATTGATAGCCTCTACGATTGGATTGTCAAGTATGTTGTGCTAAATGGCATCTGCTGGCTAGCACAGGCTTTTGATACCTATGTTATCGATGGTATCGTCAATGGTGTAGCAAGCCTGATTACAGATCTTGGCAGTGGAGTACGCCGTATTGAGACAGGTAAGGTTCAGACCTATATGATTGGCTTCTTTGGTGGTGTTGCTGTATTAGCTGTACTGGCCTTTGTGCTGATCAATGCTGTGAGATAAGGATGAAACATGGAGCACATACAACAAATACTTTCAAGTGATCTCACATGGATTATCCTGCTGCCGTTGATCGGCTCACTGATAGTCTATGTGTCTCCGACGAAGCAAAGTCGTTGGCTTGCTCTGGCATTTTCGGCGGCAGTCTTCGTTTTATCACTAACGATCTTTTTCCGTATTCTGGGTACTGGCAAGGGATTTGGCGACCTACAAAACTTGCCAGATGCTATCCATACAGACTGGATCAACTTTCAGGCTGGTTCTATCAACTTCAAGATTGATTACTTCTTGGGTGTTGATGGCTTGAGCTTGCCAATGGTAGCTTTGAATGGCTTATTGACTATGCTGGCAGTCATTGGTGGTTGGGAGAAGAAGCATACTAAGGAGTATCTGGCCCTTCTGCTATTCCTAGAAGCTGGTGTCATGGGTGTCTTTATGGCACTTGACCTGTTCCTCTTCTTCCTTTTCTGGGAAGTTGAACTGGCACCAATGTTCCTGCTGATCGGTTTCTGGGGTAGTGATGTAATGAAGCATGGGATGCCTGGACGTATCTATTCGGCCTGGAAGTTCCTACTGTACACCTTCTTTGGCAGTGTCTTCATGCTGATTGGTATCATTCTGCTCTACCTCCATCAGCCAGGAAGCAGCGCAACTGCTAGCATGCAGTATTTAGCATTGCCAGCAAATATGATCACAGGTAATATCCAGATTCCGCTGATAGGTGTGACTACGAGTCTGCAACTGCTGACATTTTTGCTGATATTCATGGCTTTTGCTGTGAAAATCCCAATGTTCCCTTTCCATACATGGTTACCAGATGCGCATACCGACGCTCCGACCGAGGTCAGTGTGATCCTGGCAGGCGTGCTACTGAAGATGGGGGCCTATGGGCTGATCCGTATCTGTCTTACGCTCTTCCCTATCGGAGTAGCCCAATTTGGAGGCTGGCTGGCCGTTATCGCGGTCATTAATATTCTCTACGGCGCTGCTATCTGTCTGATCCAGAAAGATATGAAGAAGCTGATTGCTTACTCTAGCGTCAGCCACATGGGAGTAATTCTGCTGGGTGTTGCAGCGGCAGCTGGTGCTGGCAATGGCATTTTCCAAGGTGCTGGAGACGAAGCTTTTCGGATGGCGGCGCTTACTGGTGCGACAATCCAGATGTTCAGCCATGGCATTATCACTGGCCTGCTCTTCTTCTGCGTGGGTGTCATCTATGACCATGCTCATACGCGTGAGATTGCAGTCTTCGGAGGCATTGCTAAGAGAATGCCAAAGCTGGGTACGCTCTTTACCTTCGCAGCTATGGCCTCGCTCGGGCTACCCGGTTTAGCAGGTTTTGTGGCAGAATATATGGTCTTTACCAGCAGCTTCCGCATCTGGACCATTCCAACAATTGTCGCCGTCTTTACAATGATTTTGACCGCGGCTTATCTGCTGTGGATGATCAAACGCGTTTTCTTTGGACCATTTAATACCAGATGGGATTGGATACCAGATTCAAATTTCCGCGAACTGATTCCATTAGTTGTGCTGGCTGGTCTGATCGTGTTTGTTGGGATCTATCCAGCTCCCTTGATTGGCGTGATTACAAACAGTTTACAGGCCATTATGGCTAACTGGCATACAGCTCTGGCTTTAGCGAGATAAGCCCAGTTAGTATGGTACAATAGCTCTATATCATCTTGTTTGCCTGACCGAGGCATGATGCTTTAATACTTGCAGAAAAGATTGACCCAAGAGCATACATGCCTTATACTTCTAACACTATAATGGTAAAGGTACAACACGAAAGATTACTACGTGTGACCGCTATTGTAGGACTAAGAAAGTAGCAAGGAAAGGCTGGTGATTTTCCACCACAGGCGTGGCTCTCGAAAAGCCACCTTATCGAAGGCAAGAACACGCTTGTGTGAGAAAATCGAATATGTTGTGGAGAAGGAAAAAGAAAAGCCAAAAGAGAACGAAAAGAAATATGACAATATGATGAGTGCACTCATCGGTCGTAATCCACAAGCATTTTTAGATTTATTGTATTCTGGAAGTCGGTTTATCAAGCATCATCGCAATAAACTGGCCAACACCCAGCGGCAGCCAGATGCGGTGATCGAAGCTGTACGTATAAAGACAGGCAAGGTCTTCCTGGCCCAACTAGAAATCCAGACTGAGCCAGATGACGAAATAGCAGAGCGTCTCGTACTCTATCAGGTCTTGCTACGGTGGGATCATTACAAGCGGGACAAGATTTGGGTTCCGGTGTCATCCTCAGTGTTGCATCTGACCAAGGCCCATAAGGACTTGCAGGTTCCACTGCGTTGGACAGCACCCGGTGAGGATGATGAAGATGAAAAGGTCCTCGATTTCTATTTTAAAAGCGTTGAAATGCGAGACAAGACACCGGAGCAAATCCTATGTCTGGATCATCAGGAACTGCTGCCGTTGTTGCCAGCAACGCGAGGAGGAGCAAGCCACGAGATCATCGAGATGATGATGGAACGTCTGTTGGCTTCGAATAACATAGACTTAGCATATTATGGCTATACTATGGCAGGATTGATCTTTAAAGGGCAACTAGGTGAAATCGAATGGCTAGAAAGGAGATACAAGATGCTAGACGAAAAATTCAGTGCCTCTCCTGTTTACCAATGGACCATAGAGAAAGGCATCGCTATTGGCGAGGCAAGAGGCAAAGCTGAAGGCAAAGCTGAAGGCATTGCTATCGGCGAGACTAAAGCCCAAATGCTCGCGCAAGTACGACGAAAAGTAATGAAGGAGGTCCTTGAACGTTTTCCTTCATTAGCTCTTCGCGCAAACGACATTCTGGCTATAATTGACAATGCTGACCCACTGCTCGACCTTGCCATTAGTCTGGCCCAAGCTCAGAGCACTGAGGAAGCGGAACAAATCCTGCTCAACGCTCAGGCTGCAGGGTAGAAAATCTCTACCGTAACCCATAACATAGCTGTAAGCTAGAAATATTGCACGATGTTTAAAATATATGATCTCTATCTGCTAGCACCAGAGCTGAGTTTAACGTTGCTAGCTTTGGTGGTAATGGCCGTAGATTTGTTTGTAAAGCGGCATAGTGCTACCGCTGGTACCGCACTAGCTGGCCTCCTTGTGCCAGCAGGCTTTGCCATTTCACAGGCCATCAATGGTATCAATCAAAAAGCATTCTTCGGCATGCTAGTGGTAGATCCCTATGCCATATTCTTCACGATAGTTTTTCTGTTGATTGCCGCCATCATGATCTTGTCATCCTACGATTATGTCGGGAAGTATGTGCAGGCCGAAGGCGAGTTCTACGTGCTCATGCTCTTCTCTGTCGTTGGTATGATGATGATGGCAAGCTCTGGCGAGCTGATCACTATCTATATCTCGTTGGAGTTGACAAGTATCCCACTCTATGTGATGGCTGGTCTCATTCGTGGTCAGGAGAAATCAGCGGAGGCCGCAGTCAAATATGTCCTGCTGGGAGCAATGTCTTCAGCCATTCTGCTCTACGGCTTCGCGCTACTGTATGGGCTAACCGGAACAACTGATCTGGCTGGGATAGCTATGAGCTTCAAGCAGAGCATTCAAAATGGTAACTTGATCGTACTAATTGCAAATGTTCTGATTATAGCAGGCTTTGGCTTCAAGATCTCGGCTGTTCCTTTCCACATGTGGGCACCAGATATTTATGAAGGTGCACCAACTCCCTCGACAGCTTTCTTTTCAGTTGGCTCGAAAGCTGCTGGCTTTGCAGCCCTCATTCGTGTTTTCATCTCCGGTGGATTGGGACTGGCAGGATCATCTAACCTGACATCGATCATCACAGTGCTTTCGATTGTAGCTTTCCTAACCATGACGTTGGGTAATATCGTGGCTGCTGTGCAATCAAATGTCAAACGTATGATGGCTTATTCTAGTATTGCACAGGCTGGCTATATCCTCGTTGGTTTTATTGCCAGTCTAGCAACGGGCAAGCCAGATGGTACTGAAGCATCACTGTTCTTTATCCTAGTCTATGTGGTTACTAACCTGGGAGCTTTTGCAGGCATTATTGCTCTGGCAAACTTGACTGGAGGAGAGCGCATCGCGGATTTCCGTGGCTTGTGGCAACGTGCACCTCTTCTGAGCCTATGCACAGCATTCGGTTTGCTCTCCCTAGGCGGTATTCCACCATTTGCAGGCTTCTTGAGTAAGATATTCCTCTTCACAGCAGCTTGGGGACTTGGCCAGCAATGGCTAGTAGTTGTGGCATTGCTCAATAGCATTGTCTCGCTGGTCTATTATGGACGTATTGTGAAAGCCATGTTCTTTGATGAGCCACCTAAGAAGGATCACTTGCGAACGCCCATTGGTCTGGGAACGGCGCTTGTGTTCTCTTCGGTCGCTCTGGTAGTCTTACTGGTTGCAGCACCATGGGTGCTAAGGTTGGCCCATCTGGCTGCGGTGAGTCTGTAGGCCTGCCTCATGGCGACTCAAGGCCACTGCGCTACCGACGCATTTTTGAGTAAAGCGCGGGTTTGACAACCGCTGGGTATCAAACCCGCACTCCACCCTACCGGACTTGTGAATAGCCAAGGGCTATGAGGAGATGAGTAGGGTACAATTTGTCTTTTTGTATGGATCAATTTATTGTCCAAGTGCAGGGATCCGATTTATCGCGTCTAAGTGGTGAGGAGGAGCAGTACGTTTGCAAAGAAGGAAAATAGTTCTATTGTCCAATACACTATTGAGCAACCTTGCACCTGGATGGTATAGTTTCCCAAAAGAGCTTCCATATTATTCGCAGTTTGCTAGCCCAGAACTCATTTACTCGTATATTCACGAAGATTTTGATGGTAGAAATGATCCACGCTGGCGTGACTATGGAACTGAAGATATTGAAGAATATATTTTCTGGTGTAGTAGAGCTTGCGGAGTTGCCTGCATCAAAATGAGCCTTGAGGCTTTCACCACACCATCCCAATTGCCTACAATGATCGAACTCATTCGGCAAGGTGTTGCACGAGGAGGATACATTGTTCATAATGAGCAAGGCGAATTTGTTGATCTTGGATGGTTCTATCAACCGCTAGTGAAATTGGGAGAAGACTACGGTCTACGTGGGCAGGTTTGTAAAACACTCACTATTGATGAAATATGTTTATACCTTGCCAATGGTTCTCTGGTTATCGCTTCAGTAAGCCCAGAGATTGGTGAACGTGAGGCTGATATGGCGATCACTAAGCGTGGAGGACATCTTGTCCTCGTGCACGGCTTTGAATGGTCCCAACAGGGCTGCAAAGCATTGCTGCTTCACAATCCATCAGGAAGATTCCCCGAACTACAAGCAAACGCTGCTATTCCCATTAGCCGATTTTCAGAAGCCTTCGCAGGCAGAGGATTTGTCTCTGAAGCTCCAAGCGATGATCTCTGAGGTAGCATTCAAGCGGATTGTGGAATACTGATCACAATTTTCCCAGGCTCGCTCTCCGTTGGTTGGCAGAAAGCGGTCACATCCGCCCCTAACTTTATCACCATAGCAACGAGACTCTCAAGTGAGAACTTGCTCATACGAGCCTCAAGCAGGTGGCGAACTTGTGACAACGATATACCTAATAAGGAGGAAGCCTGATGCCTAGAGAGACCACGCCGTTTGATCTCAAGCACAATATAGCACAATAACTCTGCTCGCACTAAGGATTCCTCTGCATCTGGCAGACCAGCATCAGCAAAAGGATTATCGCTACTAATAAAGTAGCCTTCATCTTCGTCATTCATTAATTTCTGCCTTTCTTTATTTTTGCAACAATTTACGCATAAGATGATCCTAACCGCACAAGCCTCCGTGCCACTTTATAATCCTAAAGTTATCCAAATTCGTATCAATGATTACAGTATATCAAAATGTATTATTCATGTCAAGGAAGTCCCATTGCTTCATTGCTTGCACGGGGTATATCTCCGTGGTAGACTGTCCGGGGAACGCCAATGCCGCCATTCCAAAAGAACTTCTAAGGAGAATAAGTATGGTAAAAACGTATTATATATCAAGGAAAGCATTGTGGATATAAACGCTGGAATCAACCGAAGGGGAGACATCGTGCAGAGAAGGCTTCGGACACAAGACCCATTTGCAGGACGACGTGTTGTAACTATCGGCGGAGGATCAGGTACATTTTCTCTTCTTTCACACCTGAAAAAATACCCGCTTAGAATCTGTGCCATCGTCACTATGTCAGATAGTGGTGGCAGTTCTCGTCGACTGATGGATGAATTCCGCCGCCAGTTGCCATTGGGGGATTTGCGTATGTCGCTAGTTGCACTGGCACGCAATGGAGCCCTCTGGCGCGAAATATTTATGCACCGCTTTGAACAGACAAATGGGCAGGATAATGGACAATCAGGCATTGGGGGGCATAGCTTGGGAAACCTCATCCTAAAAGGCTTACAAGATATCAACAACGGCGATCTTCTCCTCGCCATTGAAGATGCGCAGGAACTCCTCGATACCGCCGGCAATGTTGTCCCCGTTACACTTGCACAGACTACCATTTGTGCTGATCTAGAAGACGGCACAACTATTTGTAGCGAAACCGAGATTGATACACGCGGCAAGAAAGATCGAGGACCACTCTCATCCATCACTCGCCTGCGCCTAGTGCCAGAGGATGCACCCGCCTGCCCACAAGCCATCCGTGCTATACGCCGCGCTGACATCATTATTATTGGCCCGGGAGACCTCTACACGAGTCTACTGCCTAACCTGCTTGTCCCAGAGATCGCCCGTGCCGTGTGTGAATCCGAGGCCGAAAAAGTCTATATTTGCAACCTGATGACCAAACATGGAGAGACTGATGGCTATAAAGCATCTGACTTTGTCAATACAATTCACCACTACTTGGGAGCACGTGTAGACCGCGTTGTGGTTCACGATGGTTCATTTCCTCCTGATGTAGTCAAGATGTACTCAGAAGAACAGAGTGAACCCGTCATTGCAGACCGCATACGTCTCTCTCAACTCGTTCCCAACGTTACCATCGAACCTCTTCGACTAGAGGATGACTCTCTGGCTCGTCACGACCCAGAACGCTTGGTAAGAGCTATTTTCCGTACCGCCGAGGTCTACTAAATCTAGATTGGGCATTCGATGGTGTTTAGCTCCATAGCGCTTGCCATTGAGCTAAACACCATCCTAATGGATCCCTTTAGCAATCTGCTCAAATTCCTCCCGTGGGAAAGCACGCATCGTTTGCGTACGCATGCTCCCTTGTGCAATAGTTTTTAGAATGAGCAAAGCAGCAGTTTGATCATCAGGAGCCTCAGTGATCACGATATAATCATACTGCCCCATAACTAGATAGAAGCCTACTAACCTTCCTCCAACTTCTTTAAGAGCCGTGTCAAACGCATGCAAGCGCTCAGGTGCATTCTTGGCTTCCTTTACCCCCTGCTCAGTCAGGTTTACCAAGCTGATGTATGTTGGCATACATCCCCCCTCCGGCCAAATAGTAAGTAACAACTATCAAGAGAAGTCACGGTGAATTCTATCACATATTAGAGAGGAAAGATCCCTCATGCAAAAGGCAAAGACTAACTACGCCTGAAAAAGAGCCAGCCTTCAGAGAAACCCGCCAGTGCACCTACAAGCCAGAAAAAGGTAAGATGCTTTTCCACATCCTGGCCCACAAGAAAGACTCCACTTGTTAGCAAAACATACGCAAAGATAGCAAGAACAGCCCCAATATATGGGCGTACAAACCAGGTAATGATGACAAAAAGCGGAGGATGAGGAGCACGTAAACGCCCCAGTGAGAGAAGACTACTGATACATCCTCCCAATAGACCATACATGATCACCAGCCATGGCACCTCCAACGGAGAAAAGTCATTCGTTAGCACATCTTGACCAAACCCCATACCTTGTAAAACGGCAAATGCCAACACAATTACTAGGAGCACAGCCAGATAGACCGAAAAAATGACTAATGACCAATTTGTTTGTAATAGAGTCTGAGATTTGTACCCAATTGCATCTCCAACACACGAATCTTCTTTAACAGTAGGAAGAGGGTCTGTATTTTGTTCATCTCGTTGTGGTTGAATCTTCGATGGCCTGCTTCCAAGACTGGTTCCAGGAAGAATAGATGGAGGGATTTGTGTGGATGGAATAGTAGGGAAACTTTCAGTTACTTTCGAGATTGCTGATGTCTCTTGCTGTGTTATTTGATCTTGCGATAGCACATTCTGGCTGATATTTAATTCATCCTCTCCTTCATGCTCTCCTAGCTCTTCCGGCAGAGGAGGTGCCGAGGGAGCTTGTTCAGGAAAGGTTGAGGCCCCCCCTGGTTGCAAACTCCGGAAGTAGCCACTATATGAAGACATCATGTCAAAGGAAAATGGCCGTGGTGTACTAGTACGTATAATCGATACACCCGGTACCACTTCTTCCTTACCTTGAGCATCCAGCTGATCTACTATCTCTGCTGGATTTTTTTCCTGCTTGTTATCATTTAATCGATGCTGCTGTTTTCGCCTTTTGTCCACAAAACGCTCCTTATACACACCCACAAATCATTACCAGATAGCCCCTTCGCCGTAGCGATCGGGGTTCCGACCAAATCAACAGCTTCTATTATGTCAGGATACTCAAATCCAACTTTTTACCAAATACATAGGACTATTGGGCAGGGAGAGTAACTGGTAAGTAGGCGCATATCTGTCATGTGTACCGATGTGCAAGCTGTCGCTGGTTTGCTCGCGTTTTGACGGCGATCTCGCGAATAGCACGCCGATCAAGTACACCTTGTTCAGTCACTATAGCACTAACCAGTCGATAAGGTGTACGATCAAAGTAGAAGTTATGGACAGTCACACCTGATATAGGCTGCTCAAGGACCTCCTCAGCCTCTTTTTCTTCGAGCATTGCTAGATTTTCCGCACGATGAGCTGCATTATGATCTACCCAGCGACGTGGGGAAATCTTCAATGTTTCACAAAGTACATAAAAAGGCAAGCCACGCCCATGGGCAGCCCAAGCTAGTAATGCTGTGCCTGCTTTGTTGAGCACATCTCCATTAATCAGGATACTATCAGCTCCTACTACCACACTCTGGCACTCAGGTAGAAAGATATCAGCCTGTGCATCCGTAATCAATGTTACAGCAAGCCCTTGTTGACTCAAGGCCTGCGCCATTTCACGGCCTTCATAACGTGGACGCCCCTCCAAGACAATGACTCGCTCAATCTGCTGACGATGAGCAACAAGCACTTCTAGCACAGTACCAGAAAGGCTGCATGTCATTACATGACCATGTAACAAGGGCTGTGCATGCAAAGCAATCTGCTCCACAGCAGTATCATACTCGGCCAGAAGTTGTTGTGCTTCCTGCATAACAGCTTCTGGCCCTCCTTCTCCACAGACGACGCGACTGACTGCACTGGCAAGCGCAGCCATTGCGGGTCTGGACTGAGCAAGACGGCGTGCATAGCAAAATAATAGTTTCATCAGTGCATCTTGCGATACTTGTGAAGATTGGGCCACATCACGCAAAATAAGTACAGCTTCCCTGACAAGCCAGCGCGATCCATGCTCACGATCATTACATACTTGTATTATGCGTTGTTCTATGTTTTCCATGGCATGTTCCAAGACAAAAAGATGATGTTCTTCTATCTCATTAGTATTGCCAAGTGGGTAATTCAGCCTCCTCACCCAGTCTCTGTCCCCTCCCCCTCTTGACCAATTCTTGACGGTTGCTGCATAAGCGACACTAACAGACTACGTCTTTAGCTTGAGAAGGTTACACTGCTAACTTGTGGTGGCCACTCTTGCCCATATACATTGTTCCATTCAAGCTTAATGTAATTTGCGTTTGATAAATTGCTTAAAGTATATTTGGATCGTTGCCAACTGCTGCCCGATAATGGTTCATCAATCAATGGATTTTGCTGTATCCATCCTCCTTGACCATCTAAAGACGTATATATATTAAAATGATTTTTAGTTGCAGCATAGTAGAAATAGACGATTGCTTGGAAATAACTCATACCCTGCAAATGCCAGACGATGTATTCATGTATGTGTATTGTATCATGCGGATAAGCCCGAGAAGTATCACCAGCAAAGTGATCGCTTCTATCATGCACAATAGTAAGATATGACGTCTTTTCATAGATATTGCTCCAGTTGTCTAGATTATCTTCAATCTTCAGGTGAGGAAGAGTTAGTTGTGCAGTAGGTGTTGGTTGTGGCATGGGTGTCAACTGCGCTGTAATTGTCGATTGTACTGTGGACATTGGCTGCACTGTCAATGTTCGTGCAACTTGTGTACTCAGCAAGGACCCAACATGATCAGCAGAAGTAGGCGTATTTCTTCTCAGCGATGGGGAGATAGGTTCTTGATGTGCATGTGAGACCAGACCCCACATTTGCCAGGTACTTGAACCTACGAGGCATATTACGAGTCCCAGAATGGTGAGTGCTAGCGTCTTCTTACGTCTAAATCGGCCTAATAAAGAGCTAGTTGTAACCATTTGAGTTGAGATACTGGTACATACAGGCTCTTGAATAGAAACTTGAGAAGATGGCTCAGGAATTTGCTCTAATTTACCCGACTCTTGTCTTGGATCTTGAGAAGATGGCTCAAGGATCGGCACTGGCTCATCTGGCTTTAGAGAGGGACCAGAAAATCTCTCTCTAGAGCCAGTTTCCAGGTCTGGGATAGATAGTAGTTCTGATGGTGTCAGATCCATTACCATACCAGAATCGCTAGATAGCGATGGTAAACAAGCTTCCTCCAGAGCAGTAGAGAAATCTTGAATAGTTGGAAAGCGTTGCAGTGGATCCTTCGAGAGAGCCTTGAGTACAACCTGTTCTACTTGTGGAGAAAGAGTAGGGTCTTTCTTACACAAGGAGAGAGGTAGTTCCGAGAGATGCTTCATTACCACTTCAGCATAGGAAGAACCGGAGAAAGGACGTGTCCCAGTAATCCACTCGTAGACAACAACAGCTAGAGAGTACTGGTCACTGGCTAGGCGTGGCAGACCCTTGATTTGTTCGGGGGCCATATAGTACACGGTACCACTACCTTGCCGAGGTTCCATGGATGCTGTAGTCTGCGCTACAGTTACAATGCCGAAATCACTGAGTAGAACATTTCCATCCTTATCAAGTAACATATTTTCCGGTTTGATATCACGATGTATGAGCTTATTAGCATGAATATACGCAAGCGCGGAAGCTACTTGCTTGACGTAGGAAACAATTGTTGGTAGATCTACACAAGAATTACGTGGATGCCGTTCGCGCAAAGTTCCATTTTGTGCATAATCCATAACGAAAAAAGGCTGTTGGTGCTCGAAACCAAATTCCAGTATTCGCACAATATGGGGGTGTCTCAAATCAGCAATGATCTGTGCTTCTCTTATAAATTTTTCTACAGCAGATGAATCTAGCTTACCATATATTAATTTGAGTGCAGCCTCCATTTTGAGATGAATATGCTCACCCAGATAGACATCCGCAAATCCCCCACGCCCCAATAGACGCGTTAATTGATAGTTACCAACACGCTTTCCAACAAAACTACTCATAACGAATGCTTTCACACCTTCCTTAAAGCCAAGAAGAACAAGACATGGCAGAAGATATTGGATAGATTGGACAACACAACACAACGTCTTTCACAACGCTGTACAGCTCACAAGGAACGCGATTACCTTCAGATTGAAGAACTTCCCAAGATCTGGCCAAAAATAAAGGGAAGACAGGATAATCCTGTCTTCCCTTTATTGCACTCTGACATTATGGAGCCCAGATGAAATGCGTACCAGAAACAGGATACTTGAAATTCACATACGAGACCACACCTACATAGGGCCAGTGCATGTTGCTAGTTGTGACAGTCCCATCACCATTTATCTTCTCAACTACAGCCACATGACCATAGGGCGAGAGATCGTTCTGAACATAAGGACCTAACACGATAATAGAGGGTCCATTTGGATTTGGATAGTCTGATGTATGCCAACCATAATTAATGGCCTGCTGATACCATTCATAGGCATTACCTAGCCAAGGTATCCAGACACCTGTCAACTGATGGTAACGATAGTTTGCCCAATATGTACATTGTCCATAAAAGAAACGGTTCAAAGTACTGCCAGTGGGACTAATCGGACCAACATAAATATCAGCAGGATTATAGCCATCAGTGGTTGCAGCGGTCGCTTCTGCTTCCTGAAGGGAAATTGAACCCCCATTATTACTCTTTGAACTGACTATATTCATCAGCGGTTCTAATATCCTCCCAAGGCCCTGCGCATGACCCTGAGTATCAACAGGAACAACCGCCGCCAAAGCAGTCGTTGTCAGCAATATACACAAACAGACCGCAGATATAGAGAGTATGATACGCCCATTTCTAGATAAATGACGCGGATGATGTATTTGATGTGCTTTCCTAGATCCACGGATTACTATCGGCTGCCGCTGAGACGTTGTTGTTTCACTCTGAGAAGCGATCGGTACTATTGTCATAGTAGGCAAATTACCTGCTTGCGGCTCTGCCAGCTGACCAGTCACATTTGGAGAGAGAGTAGTAGTAACTAAAGGACCACCCACACCAAATGAAGAAGAACTGATTGGCGTTTGTGCTCCCGCAGGAGAAGCCAACGAGGTCGGCGCTTGAGGCTGCATTTGGGACATAGCCTCACCAGACTGCATAGAACTGGAGGGAAAGCTTATCTGCTCCTCTGAAAATCCCTGAACTGCATTTACAGGTGGCTGAAACGACGGGGTACTCTGCTCCTGCTCTTCTGTAGGAAGCTTATCACGACGATCAACAAACAGCATATCTAATCCTTCAATCCATCTAACGTTGTATCAGAATGACATCCTCCAACACATTCGTCACAAAAACTCCTAGAGTGACTTTACATAATTTCAAGCTGCATAGTCAATTGATTAGTTGAGTTTTAGGACTATAGGACTACACTTGGATGAAAGCTCAACGGCTTCTTAATTCCGTAAATTGAGTGAGCATCTTGCATTGAGAACAAGTTTTGTTGTAAAACAGCTATCATGGAAATAGACCAACCACATAAAATTTCAAAAACTCAATATTCTCAAGAAAAGGGAAGGAAATGCCACGTATTTCTGGTATGTAACAATCTCACGTCTCATATCCTAATCATCATTTTGTTAGCCTTCACCGGCTGTATGTCAATACCTAGCAGAACACCAACCAATTCTCCTACAGTCACTCTCGCCCCCACTCAGATAACAAATCTGTGCCCTAATTCAATATCAACCTGTCTTACACCGCATGCTATGCGGGTTGCCTATGGAGTAGACTCGCTTATCAATAAAGGCTTTACGGGCAAAGGACAAACCATTATTGATATTGTCTCCTTTGGGAGTCCTACTCTCCAACAGGATATGCAGGTCTTTGACCAGACTTTCAACTTGCCCCCCGCTGACATACAAGTTATTTCACCACTTAATATTCCCGAATACGACCCCCATTATGATAAAAATGGGTGGGCACAGGAAACGGAGATGGATGTGCAAATTATGCATGCCCTTGCACCAGAGGCAAAAATCGTTGTTCTGCAAAGTCCCGTAGCAGAAACGGAAGGAACCGTTGGTCTACCAGAGTACCGTCAACTAGAACAATATGTTATTGACCACCAACTCGGCTACATTGTCTCTCAGAGTTGGGGAGCATCTGAGCTGACACTACAGGATGCACAAGGCCAACAAGAATTGCAACAGTGGAATGACCTTCTTGAGAATGGCGCAACAAAACATCACATCACCTACTTCTCTGCTTCAGGGGATACTGGTGCTACCGACTATATAGACGACAAAAGCCATCTTGCAAACATTCCCACAACTGACTTTTCTGCAGACTCACCATGGGGCACCAGTGTTGGTGGTACAAGCTTACACATCACAGGATCAACCTCATATGAAATAGCTTGGAATAGTAGCGGGGGCGGCTTCAGCCAATTCTACCAGACACCTGCCTATCAAAAATTGCTCCCAGCAAAGATGCTACAACAGTTTAACAACCAGCGCGGAATTCCTGATGTTTCAGCAGTGGCTGATCCCACCACGGGATTACCTGTTTATCTAGACGGCCAGTGGTCACTTGCAGGCGGAACAAGTGCTAGCACACCAGTGTGGGCAGCAATTGAGGCCATCGCCAATCAGATGGCAGGACATCCCCTAGGATTTATCAACCCTGGTCTCTATAAGTTGGGTACCTCGGCCACCTACCAGCGAGACTTTCACGATATTACTGAAGGCAACAATAATAACCTGCAAGCTAGTGTCAATGGCTACCAAGCAGCTGTGGGCTGGGACCCGGTCACAGGCCTAGGCACACCCAACGCTGAATACTTAATTCCTGATTTAATAGCAGCATTAAAGTAAACCATCTTTTCCTACAAAACTTTTGTTTCGCTGCTACAGCTTTATCAAGTTGTCCCTTTTTCCCCCTAGAAAATGACTCTCCCATTAACTATGCTTCACACAGTCATCCAGCATCAGTATCTGACAGAGATTAGGAGTATCAAAAAAACGATGTTACGCCGCACCCACACACTTATCCTGCTAGTTGTTGTTTGCTTGCTCTTCGCTGCCTGTGGGTCATCAAGCAGTAAGACAACAAATAATCCAAGCCCTACTCCAATAGAGGTCTGTCCAAATCAGGCAAAAAGCATTTCACCAGCCTGCGTCACGCCACAAGGGTTAAGAGTTGCCTATGGGATTGAGCCACTTATCAATAAAGGGTTTACAGGCAAAGGACAAACTATCGTCGACATTACCTCCTTCGACAGTCCCAATCTCCAGCAGGATTTGAAAGTCTTTGACCAGACATTCAATTTGCCCCCTGCTGACGTGCAAATTATCTCACCTCTCGATGAGCCCACATCTGATCCTCATCAGGACAAACCAACATGGCAACAGGGAACTGAACGAGAAGTTGAGACAATACATGCTATCGCTCCAGAAGCAAAAATTGTCGTCTTGGAAAGCCCGGTCGCAGAAACAGAAGGCACTGTCGGCCTATCAGAATTCTATAAGCTGCTACAATACGCCATTGACCACCAGCTTGGCAACATTATCTCTTTGAGATGGAATGTATCCGAGCTGACACTGCAAGATGCAGCGGGAAAACAGACCGTGCAACAATGGAATGACCTTTTGCAGACTAGCACCACAAAGAATCATATCACCTACTTCGCTACTACTGGTTCTAACGGTGTTACCGACTATGCAGATGATACTCACCTAGCACATGTTCCTACAGTCAGTTTCCCAGCGGATTCACCATGGGTCACCAGTGTTGGAGGTACGAACTTAAACTTAAGTTCCATCAATTCAATCATAGCAGAAACAGCATGGAGTGGTAGCGGGGGCGGCTTCAGCAGTCTTTTTCCAATGCCCTCCTATCAGAAATTGCTTCCGGCACAGGTACAACAGCAGTTTAACAATCAGCGAGGAGTTCCTGATGTTGCAGTAGATAATGATCCTGTCACAGGACTAGCTGTTTATGCGAACGATCAGTGGCAGCTTGCTGGCGGGAATGCTAACGCACCAGTCTGGGCTGCACTTGGAGCCATTGCCAATCAAATGGCAGGACATCCTCTGGGCTTTATCAATCCTGCTCTCTATAAGTTGGGTACCTCTGCTACCTACTCCCAGAACTTTCGAGATATTATAAGTGGCAATAACACCAACCAGCAGACCGACGTGAAGGGCTACTCCGCGGCTGAGGGCTGGGATCCAGTTACAGGCTTGGGCGTACCCAACGCACAACATTTGATCCCTGATTTGATTAAAGCAGTGAAATAAACCATCACAGCAATCATCCCAAGACACTTCCCGCTCTTAATGTAAGAGCGGGAAGTGCCAAGCTATGAAGCGATCACAGAGGACTCATCAATGCATTGTGACACAATCATACAACTGGTTCGTACCACCCAAACCAATGCCATTACCAGAAGCAGATTTAGTCGAAGTTGATGATTGCCACAGTTTTGCTGGGACTGTAGCACAGTGCTGCGTCACCCAAGTCGTAAGAGCGCTCTGCTGTTGACCATTGAAAAATCCTCTGAACATGTTTTGTGCTTGATTACTGAATTGCTGATGTATCTGGGGTAGAGGCTGCGTAGACAACTGCTGCCCTCTCCCTCCTGACTTCGGTAGCAGGAAAAAGCGGACGGTCCCATTGGAGACTAGCGTTGCCAACTGGCTGGCCGTCAGGATTTGATCCATGCCAGAGAAACCTCCCATTGCCATGACAGGTTTGTTAGTCGCGAGGATGATTCCATCGGCTGTCATTGAATTAAGGGTGGCAACCAGAAATTTAGCCTTGCCCTGATTGGCCTCTAGATAGTGAATCAGAGCTGGATTGGCAGCAGAACTGCGATTAAAGTTGCCCCCAAAGCCACGCGTTTGGCTTGGTCCGGCCACGGGCTGTCCAGTTTTCTGAGCGATGGGGATAACAGCCCACACCGTTGGAGCAATTAGCAGACCCAGTGCTCCAGCACTAAGCACTGGTACAAGAAGACGAATACTGGAAGGATTGGCTCTCACACGACGGATGAAGCGAGCAATCAGGAGCAACCCTGCTGCAAGGGCACACAGAACAACTATGAAGGGACTGAGCCACCGTGCCCATGTAGGATAACTGCTGAGAATGTATATTTGTTCAGCTGCGGTAACAATCAGCGCTAAGGGTAGCAGCCAGCCACGCCAATCAGACTGTTGATACTCCTGCCACATGACTACAAGACCGATGCCAAAGAGTGCACAAATGGCTGGGGCCATCTCTGTCATATAGTATGCTTGGAAGCGCATCGCAACGCTGAAAAAGATGCTCATTGTGAGAAGCCAAGTTCCCCACAGCACAAGCGATTGCTGTTGTTGGTCTTTCTGCAGGTGGAAACGCCGCCGGCAAGCGAGGGCAACCATTCCCAGAATCGCTAGTGGCAAGAGCCAGGCAATTTGCCCTCCTAATGATTGGGTGAAAAGCCGGGACGGACCAGGATTACCAGTTCCAAACATTCCACCAAATCCCCTACCAGCACCTGTTTGCAGTGGTCTTCTCTGTGCTGCATTGCCAGTAGTCCCAGTTGGAGATGGCGTTCCAGCAGATGTTCCTCCACGACCACCACGTGCTGCATTGGATTGCCTTGAGGCACTCGTAAGCGATCCTCTCCCAAATTGTTGTCCAAGGAGACGATTAAGACCATTGTATCCAAGGGCTAGGTCGAGTTCCGAGTTGGTCTGACTGGAGCCGACATACGGTCGCTGTGAGGCTGGAGTCATGTCAACTGCCACTGCCCACGAGAGCGAAACGGCTAGAAGGACAATTGCAGCGAGTATTAGATGGCCAATGCGCTTCCACACACCCTTGGGACCAGCCAGCAGGTAGAGAGCTCCAAAAGCTGGTACTACCAGATATGCTTCCAACATCTTGACATTGAAGCCGATACCAACAAGTACAGCGGACAATAATAACCAGCGCAACCGCCCAGTTTCAGTTGATCGCAAAGCAGCCCAAGCACCCAAGAGCAGAACCAAAGCCAGTGTGCTATCAATCGTTTGGAAACGAGCAGTCACAACGCTAATTGGATACACAGCCAAAGCGAGAGCAGCCAACAAGCCTGCTACCTTTCCAAAGTGTCGCTGCACTAAATAATAGAGCAGGATCACTGAGAGCACACCCGCCAACGCTTGAGGCACTAATACACTGAAGGGTGTAAAGCCGAGGAGCTTAGCACTGATCACCTCTAGCCAAAAACCTACAGGAGGCTTGTCAATTGTCACAAAACCTCCAGGATCATAGGAGGCAAAAAAGAAATTGTGCCAGCTATCCATCATGCTTCTTACCCCTTCGGGATAATAAGAAGTGAAGCCAGCCTGTCCCAGTTGGAAGAAATTCATGCCGATAGAAATGAGTATGATTCCTCCCAGTGCCAGCCAATGCCAGAAGTGCATTCCCTTCTGTGCCCTTGGTTCTGCAACATGTTCAGATTTAGTTTGAATAACTTTTTCTGTTGTATTAGCCATACATACCTTCTCCTTGACGGTCATATTTCGCGATAAGGATGCATAAACTGCATATAGCTTACCAAAAAATGATCAAGAATATGTGACGAAATTGTAAAGCATTTGTAAGACATATCTCTCTAATAATGGAGCAGCATATATTTGACTTACAAATATTTTACAATTTTATATAAGTTTCTTGAGAACTCTACGATAGAATATCCTATGTTGGCACAATAGTCATAATAGAAATCCGCGAGAACAAAAGTCCCGCTTTACAAGCATGCAACGAAGGTGAACAACTGATCCTAATTACACGGGAGTTTTGTCCCGACGGATACTCTGTACAAAGAAATAAGCCAATTTAATAATAGATCTGTTCTGTGGTACAAAAACGCCTTGGAGGCTATGGCTAATGATCTATCCAAAGGAACAACTTTCCCCAACCTCTCATCCAGAGGCAGAACTGATTCGCTACTATGGCAATCACCCTCTTGCATTCTTCGGTCTGGCTCCAGAGAATTTGCATTTCTTTACACCTAGTGAGAAAGGATTGGTAAACTATCGACTGGAGAATAAAGTTGCAGTAGTGCTTGGTGACCCGGTATGCGCACCAAATGCGTTTGAGCATGTGACTCATAGTTTCCTTAATTTTTGTGCACTTCGGAATTGGCGAGTGGCTTTCTATCAAACATCTTCTGAGCACTTGGCCACATATCGTGCTCTCCAGTTGCATCCATTCAAGATTGGTGAAGAAGCAATAATCAATCCCCAAACCTTTACACTAAGTGGCTCGGCTATGGCAAATGTACGTACCACTTGCCGACGCGCCGAACGAGAAGGTGTAATTCTCCACTGGTATGATGGCGTACCTCCTACAGATGTGATGCATCAACTAGAGCAGCTATCAAGCGCTTGGCTAGAAAGCAAAGCGGGAAAACATGCATCGGAGAGAGGTTTCAGTATGGGAAGACTTGACGAGTTAGTTGAGACTGCTCAACGAGCTGATATGATTGCCGATCTTCCCATACCATCAAATGATCCTCATACATCTGCTCCACGCCTCGTAACGGCTGTTGTAACTACAAGCGCAGGGAAGGCTTGTGCGTTTGTTACCTTTACACCTATCTACGGTTCTTGGACGACTACCGATAACAAGTCTGGGCCGCAAAGTTGGGGATGGACTCTCGATTTGATGCGTAGAGCCCCGGATGCACCTCCAGGAGTGATAGAACTACTACTTGTGCGTGCTATTGAGCGCTTTCGTTCATCCAATGCACAAGTAGTCAGCTTAGGCTTAGCAGCTATGGCTGACACAAAACAAGAGATTACTTCTGGTCAACGGATGCTCACTAGTTTGGCCGCTGATCTGGGCTTATTCAAGGTGAGTGAGACACTCTTCAAATTTAAGGAGAAATTCTGCCCTAGTTGGGAGAGTCGCTATATCATCACTAACACAACTCTAGCATTGCCAAAAGTAGTCCTGGCAGTCATGCGTGTACGCAACGGCTCAGGAAAGCAATCAGCAAAGGAGATAAATGAATAATTACTCAGAGAAATCCGCCATGATACCCACAATTCATTGCATCTCTGGGGGAATATCGAGAGGAGTTCATCTTTGCTAGAGACGGAAGAAATACAGCCATCAGAAGCATCTCTTCACAAGATAGAAGATGCTCATGCCTGCCAATCACATACATGGAGCAATACATTCTGCCAATTCTTGCGCTACTGTCTGGTAGGTGGAGCAAATACGGCCATTGATTTATTGACCTTCAACGCTCTCCTGTGGATCTTTCCTACGAATAATGTGCTGGCTTTGGTGGGATATAATTCCATTGCTTATACCAGTGGTGCCGTCAGCAGCTTCTTCTTAAACAAGTACTGGACATTTCGTCATAAGCAGGGGATGACAAGAAGAGAAATCGTCCGCTTTGTCATCATCTTGTTTGTTGAAGTCCTTTATAGCAATGGCCTGATGTGGCTAATAGGAAAGGCACTACAACCATTTATTGCCAATGCCACGCTGTGGGCTGATGCATCAAAAGTCTTGACAGTAGGCATTGGTGCTGTGATCTCATACCTCTGTATGCACTTCTGGATTTTTGCCAGTGGGATGCAAAACGAATAAAAAAAGTAGGAGACTGTCTACCAGATAGCAGTCCAGAAGACTTTGGAGAGTGCATTCGAACTTAGAGCAAGAAAAGACAGAGCGTGCTAAAAATGCTCTGTCTTTTCTATTTATCGCTCAATTAGTCCCTTGTTGAGACAGAATTCTGCATTAAGTACAGATCCACCAGCCGCCCCACGAATAGTGTTATGAGCAAGAGCTACGAATTTGTAGGTCAAGATAGGACAACGGCGCAAACGTCCAATGCTGGTAGTCATACCATCACCAGCATCACGGTCATGTAATGTCTGGGGACGATCAATCTCCCTACGATAAACCAACGCACGCGCCGGTGCACTAGGTAGCTTGAGCCGTTGGGGCTCAGGAATGTAGCTTTCCCAGGCCGCAATAATCTCCTCAGAGCTTGCATCGCGCTCTAATTCAATGCTAGCGCATTCGAGATGCCCCTCACGAGTCGCCACACGATTACAGTGTGCGCTCACAATCATTGGCGCATGGACAAAGCCTCGTCCCTCTTGCCATGAACCCAACATCTTGAGAGTTTCGCTCTCCAACTTCTCTTCTTCACCACCTATGTAAGGAATCACATTGTCAAGAATGTCAAATGACGACAGTCCTGGATAACCCGCACCTGAAATAGCCTGTAAGGTCGTGATCAAGACTTTACGCACTCCAAATGCCTGTTGCAAGGGCTTCAACGCCATCACAAGGGGCGTCGCTGAACAATTGGCGTTGGTGACAATAAAGCCAGACCAGCCACGCTGCTTGCGTTGTTGCGCTATGGCCGCAATGTGATCAGCATTAACTTCTGGTATCAGCAGTGGCACATCAGAATCCATCCGATGATTCTTAGCATTACTAAAAACAGCTACACCAGCACGTGCGAATGCCTCTTCAATCTCTCCAGCAACCTCTCCGGGCAGGGCTGAGAAAGCAATCTTCACACCAGCCATGGCCTCTGGCTTACAGGGAACTACTGGTAATGAAGCAATATTGGCAGGCATCTCACTATTAGGAAGCCGCCATCGTGTTACCTCCGCATAGGTCCGGCTATGATGTCTTTCTGAAGCAGCTAGTGCAACCAGTTCGAACCAAGGATGCCCTTGCAGTAATTCTATAAAACGTTGTCCAACCATTCCTGTTGCTCCCAGAACGGCAACAGGAATCTTTTTTTGCATTTGTGTTGTTATGATAATTTCTCCTTTCCCTTATGCTGCCAAGTAAAGATACCGCAACATAATCTTTAGTTATGCTTCGCGCCGTTTCTCCTTTGCTGGTGATACAGCCGAATGACGCAATAGAGGTATAACAGGAGCGATCAAGTCACGATGCAGACAGCGCAGAGCACGCTCGCTATCTTTATCTTCGACAATCAATGTAATGCCTAGTTCCGAGGCACCTTGAGTGATGACAGGGATACGCTCACTTGCCAAGGCAGTAACAGCACGAGCAGGACTCATAGGATCAGTAGTAAAACCTGAGCCGATGCATGCACAGGCTGCTAGACCACGACGGCAGCGCACACTCCACAATGATTCATCCATATCGTGCTGTAAGAGCGAGACAACGGAAGCAGCGGCCTGTTCATCAATCACGAACGAGAGATGGTGTCCGGACGATGAACAGATGGCTACCGGAGCCGCACCTGCCCGAGCAGCCAGAGCAAAAACCTGTCCAGCGTTCTCGGGAGCCCCAAAGAGATCCGTGCTCTCTACCGTAATCAAGGCTAGTTTGCGCCGGATTGAGATCCCACCAGCGCCAGTGCCCTCTCCAGGTCCGATAATGGTACCACGAATGTGTGGCCGGAAAGAATTGCGGACACGCACTGGTATGCCGCGTGGAGCAAGAGGGATTAGCGTACGTGGATGCAATACCTTTGCACCAAACCAGGAGAGACGTGCAGCCTCAGCATATGACAAAGCGGGAAGTAGACGCGCATTGGCAACCAGACGTGGATCAGCGGTCAGTACGCCATCAACATCTGTATAGATCGAAACTTCAGCACAGTCGAGGGCAGCACCAATGACAGTTGCCGAATAGTCCGAGCCGTTGCGACCCAACGTAGTTACAAATCCAGTGATTGTACGTCCTAGGAAACCTGCCGCAATTGGGACAATACACTGCTGTATCAGAGGATCAATAAGCGCATGTGCATTGGCACGCGTCTCTTCAGAGAGAGGATCAGCTCCAACAACCACACCAAAGGGGTGTGATGCATCATCAGAAGGGTGAGAAGTAATAATAATTTCCTGTTTTACTGGCTTTGCCTGTACACCAATAGCATTAGCCGCAGCAGCCACCAGCAAAATAGAAAGACGTTCGCCCCAGGATGCAACAGCAGCCGTGCGCAAATGCACCATTTGACCAGCTTTCGCTGCCTGACGTAAAGTCTCTACATCTTGTGCCAGATTACTCAGCGCGTCGTCAATATCTCGTAATAATTGCTCACGCCCCAAGCCTTCAGGTGTTACTTGTTCAGCAGTCTCCAGATGTCTCTGGCGCAACAAAACCAGCTCTTCTGCATAGGACTCATCATCTGAGCAAGCACTACGAGCAATACGCAGTAACTGGTCAGTAACTCCCGACATTGCCGAAACAACGACTACCGGGAAAAGTCCTTCAGATTCCTGTAAAGTATCAGCAATAATCGCTGCCACACGACGAATACGCTCTCCACTCCCCACTGATGTACCACCAAATTTTAAGACACTGACAAGTTGTTTTTGTTTCATATTCAGATCCCCAACACTGATCAAACGTTTACAGATTGAGCTCGATTGACAACTGCGGCTCGTAGAGCCTGATCAAGATCATCGATCAAATCCTCTACGGTCTCTAGGCCAATAGAGAGACGAATGAAATCCGGAGTGACTCCTGTTTCAAATTGCTCATCAGGCGTTAACTGCGAGTGTGTCGTACTAGCAGGATGGATAATTAACGACTTGGCATCACCGACATTAGCCAGATGCGAGAACAGCTCAATATGCCGGATCAACTGCTTGCCAGCCTCCAGACCTCCCTTAATACCGAAACCAACAATTGCCCCATAACCATGGGTAAAGTACTTCTTCGCTAGTTCATACTGCGGATGGCTCTTCAGACCTGGATAGCTTACCCAGCTAACAGAGGGATGATTTGCAAGAAACTCTGCAATACGTTGAGCATTCTGGCTATGGCGCTCCATCCGCAAAGGCAATGTCTCTAACCCTTGTAAGAAGAGCCAGGAGTTGAACGCCGATGTAGCAGGTCCAAGATCACGCAACAATTGCACACGAGCCTTGACAATATAAGCCAGTTGACCAAGTGCTTCGACATAGCGTAGTCCATGATAAGAAGGATCGGGCTCGGTCAAACCTGGGAAACGCCCGCTAGCCGCCCAGTCAAACTTGCCTCCATCAACGATAATGCCACCGATCGAAGTACCATGCCCACCAATAAACTTGGTTGCCGAGTGGATCACAATATCAGCTCCATGCTTTAAGGGCTGGACAAGGTAGGGCGTAGGAATAGTATTATCAATAATGAGTGGAAGGCCATTTTCATGCGCAATAGCAGCAGCAGCACTGATATCTAGCGTATCTAGGCGAGGATTGCCCAGTGTCTCAGCAAAGATAGCCTTGGTACGATCGTTAATTGCTGAACGGAAGTTCTCAGGATTACGACCATCGACAAAACGAACAGTAATCCCAAGTTTTGGGAGCGTGTAGTGGAAGAGATTATATGTACCTCCATACAGACTAGCAGAAGAGACAATTTCGTCGCCAGCATTAGCAATATTCAAAATAGCTAGCGTTTCTGCAGCCTGACCCGAAGCAGTTGCCAGTGCACCTACACCACCTTCAAGAGCAGCAACTCGCCGTTCAAAAGCATCCTGGGTCGGATTCATAATACGGCTATAAATATTGCCAAACTGTTTGAGTTCAAAAAGATTTGCCGCATGCTCAGGACTATCAAAAACGAATGAACTTGTCTGATAAATAGGGACAGCTCTTGCTCCTGTTGCGCTGTCCGCTGTCTCCTGACCTGCATGCAAAGCTAATGTTTCAAAACCATAGCTACGTTTATTACTGAGCGCCATGAGATAAGTACCGCCTTTCAAAAACAACTTGAAATGTATTCAGTAACCTTTAAATTTGATGTAGAGCCTCTGCCATTTGATGCCATTCTTTGAGAAAGGCGTCGTGGCCATGGGGAGAGTCTAACTCCACGTAGCTCCCATCCCCGCCAACGGCACGCAGCTTATCGGCTAGCCAGCGGACATGCACCGCCGGGAAAAGAATATCAGAACGAATACCAACAAAAAGTGCTTTACTACGGATGCGATGCAGTGCAGCATCCAATGAAGGATAGCCTTCGCTTACATCATACAAATCCATTGCCCGACTGATATAGAGATAACTATTCGCATCGAAGCGTCTAGCCAACTGAGCCCCTTGGTAGTAGAGATAATTCTCAACATCAAAGCGTCCACCTAGATCGGGAGAGAAAGTCGGCGAAGGGCACTCATCGCGTTGAACAGATTTACGAGCGAAACGCAATTCCATCGATTCTTCGCTCTGGTATGTAATCATTGCCAGCATACGAGCAATCGCTAAGCCAGTAGTAGGACCCTGGCCTGGGGCATAATCTCCACATAGCCAGCATGGATCAGCCATAATGGCCTGCCGCTGCACCTCACTGAAGGCCACAGCCTGTGCACTCTGGACTGCAGTCGCCGCGATTACAACCACCTTGCATACCAACTCTGGATAGGTCACAGCCCACTCCAAAGCCTGTTGGCCTCCAATCGATCCTCCAGCAACCATTGCCAACTCACGAACTCCCAGGTGTTCGATAAGCTTGCGTTGCGCATGCACCATATCGCGAATAGTGATAACCGGAAAACGCATACCATAAGGGCGTCCCGTACGAGGATCAATTGAGGAAGGACCGGTACTGCCATAACATCCACCAAGCACATTAGAGCAGATCACAAAGTAACGTGATGTATCAAAGACGCGTCCCGGCCCAATAAGCAAGTTCCACCACGCCATCTTTGGATCATCTGGATACTCAGGATCGTAGGCATGAGAACTCCCTGTCAAAGCATGAGTAATCAGGATAGCATTATCACCTTGTGCATTGAGTGTTCCCCAAGTCTCATATGCTAGCGTAATAGGGCCAAGTAGCCCTCCGCGTTGCAATGGCAACTCATCAAACGTATAGGTATGTACTTGATTGCGCACGATCGTTCTCGTCACTTGGTTTCCTACCGCTCTAGAATATTCCAATTGTGCCACCACAGCATAGCTCCTTCCTGGAAAGAGGGAACAAAAAAAACCCTCACCCCACAGGGGCGAGGGGTAAACGTCTTCGCGGTACCACCCTGGTTTGTTAATGCCTCACGACATTAACCTTAGTAAGTGTTGTTGAAAGTTACTGTTGCTTTTGCCCAACAGACTAATTTCATCAGTAGACAACACTCTGGCTATAACGGCACCAACGGCTCAGTCTTTTCAATCCCAGTTGGGTCCCATATGGGGGTTTCAACTTGCAGCTCAGAGGTCATTTTCAATGCTGGAACGCCGCTAACTTCTCATCGCCGTCAACTCTCTGTAGACGCCCATAGCATTTACTCGTCCTCTTCAACGCAATTCACTTATTTAGCTCATTAAAGTGCTGAAGTGATCAGAAAAACAGGTAACAAAAAAGCCCCTCTCTCGGGGCTTGCTCCATCGCATATTCCCCTCATCTTGCGGAAATCCAATGATACTCCGCCGGAATTGGCACCCTGCCTGCAACATTGCAAGCGGGTTGCCGGGCTTCACAGGGCCGTTTCCCTCCACCTCTCTGGATGAGAGCAGTTACTACTGCAAAGTTTTATTGTTTAATGTTCTCTTGCTTTGATGAGTAGTATACCTAAGGAATTAAACGATTGTCAAGGGCACAATGATCACTCTTGAGTGTATATAATATCCATATTGTACACAAAGTTCTCAGGCACTTGCTCATCTTGTCAAAATCCGCCTTCTCGCTAGGCTCATAACAATCGGATGGTAAACAGACTCATAGCCACCGAGAAATTGGACCAAGCGTCCACCCCAACTACGTTTAAAACGGTACACTCCTGCCATCGCTTCATCTGTATCATCAGTGTCCGGAACACCCCAAAAATCGTAGAGGTAGGCTCCCTGTCGTTTAGCCCACAGAATGGCTTCCCACTGCAATGCATAGTTAGGCATAAGATGTCGATCTTCGTTCCCTGAAGCTCCATAGAGATAAATGGCTTGCCCAGCAAATACAGCTACGAAGATGCCTGCTAGCAGTCGACCATCATGCTCTGCTAAAAATAAGCGCAACTCATCACGAGCAGTAAATAATTCCCAAGCGCGTAAATAATAATCTAAAGTATGGATACCAAATTTATCACGCGTGCTAGTCACCAGATACAACTTGTACCACTGACGCACTTCTTCAGATGTGGTAGCAACTCGCACGGTGACGCCTTTGCGTGCAGCAAGACCTATGTTATAGCGACACTTGGGCTTCATCTGAGAGAGCAAAGTCTCCTCATCCGCCGACAAATCTAGAACAATCGTACGTCTCGGCTGGATACTACGCGCAGGATGAAAATTTAATTTTGTAAGGTATTGGGCAGCATAACTATCATTAGAAGCTCCTTGCTCCATTCCCAGATCTATATGCAAAGTCAGAGCTCCTTGCTTGCGTAGAAAAGCATGCAGCAAGGAAAAGAATGTCTCTACTAATGTTGGTTGCGACCAGTCAATGACCGGACCTTTGGGAATGTAGGCCATATGTCCTAG